>CABSNS010000073.1:0-6624 GCA_902479105.1 uncultured Collinsella sp.
TTTTCAAGCAGAAGACGGCATACGAGATGCTCAGGAGTCTCGTGGGCTCGGAGGTACCGCCGCCATACACGGTCGTGGTGCTCACGCGCTCGGGGTGAGCCAACGCCCAACGGGCGACATCGAGACCGGATTTACCCTGCCCCAAAACAAGCAGGCTAAAGACATCAGCAAGAGGCATGAAAGACCACTATCCCAACTGGAAGAACAGGGCGAGGCCAACGGCGCCAAAGGCCGCGGCGATAATCCAAAAACGGATAACGACCTTGGTCTCGGCCCAGCCCTTCTTTTCGAAATGATGATGGATGGGCGCCATAAGGAAGACGCGCTTGTGCGTAAAGTGGAAATAGACGACCTGGATCATAACCGACAGGGTCTCGACGATAAACAAACCGCCGATGATGAGGGAAACGACTTCGGTGTTGGTCATGATGGAGGTGCAGGCAAAAGCAGCGCCCAGGGCAAGCGAGCCGGTATCGCCCATAAAGATGCTCGCCGGGTAGCAGTTGAACCACAAAAAGCCCAGGCAGGCGCCGGCGCACGCCGTGCAGAAGATAGACAGGTTCACGTCACCGTGCAAAAACGCCATAGCAGCCATGGCGAGCATGGCGATCATGGAAGTGCCGCCGGCAAGGCCGTCCAGACCATCGGTCAGGTTCACGGCATTGGAAAGACCAGCGATCATCAGCCAGCAAAATACAATGTAGAGCCACGGAAACGAAAGGCCGCAGATGGTGGTCGAAAGAACACCGAGGTCAATCGTCAGGCCGCCGGGAAAACGAATCTCGGGGGCGACGCCGCACCAATTGACGGCGAGCACGGTAAAAGTGACGCAGATGATGGTCAGACCGATCATCTTGGCGTGAGGCGTCAGGCCGAGCGAGCGACCATGCGTGACGGAGGTCAGGTCGTCGATGAGACCCAGAACGCCGGTGGCCAGCGTGGCAAGCAGCACGAGCACGAGCTCGGTGGTGAGCTTGCCCATCAGCAGGCAGGTCAGCGAGATCGCGACAAGGATGATGACGCCGCCCATGGTGGGCGTACCCTGTTTAATCAAATGACGCTTGGGGCCGTCTGCTCGGACCTGTTGGCCGATACCCTCGACCTTCAGCAGCTTGATCCACCACGGCATAAGCAGCAACGCAATGGCGGCAGCGATGCCAAGTCCCAAAAAGGCCTGATACGTAGGATACGAGGGATTGCCGAACATGGGCTAGCACACACCTTCCACAAAGCGGTCGAGCTCAACAAAACGGGAACCCTTGACCAGTACAACATCATGATTTTCAAGCGCGCCGCCCATGCGGTCGAGCACCTGCTGATAATCGGAGAACACCTGGATGCGGTCCTCATCCATACCCATCATACGTGCGGCATCGGCCATGAGCTGAGCCAGCTCGCCGCCGACGCACGCGAGCATGTCGAGTTTCTTGGCGGCGGCATAGGCGCCCACGAGCTCATGCATGCGAGGAGCCTCGTCGCCCATCTCGCCCATCTCGCCCAGAATCGCCATGCGCGAACCGTCACAGATGAGCGAGCACAGCAAATCGAGGCCGGCAGCCATAGACTCGGCACTGGCGTTATAGGAGTCGTCGATGATGCGCGCTCCGCTCTTGGCGCGCTTGATCTCCTGACGGTGACCGGTGATCGTAAGGCCCCTAAAGGCAGCATCGATCTGCTCGGGCGTCACGCCCAGACGATAGGCGACCGCGGCGGCCTTGACGGCATTGGGCACAGACTGCACGCCGGGAATGGCCAGCATGGTATCGACCGTGTCGCCCTGACCAAAGTCGAGCGTAAAGACCGGATGGCCCTCGTCGTCGACGCGAATGTCGCGTGCGCGGACCTCGTCGTCGTCCGAGACACCGGCCAGCATCACGTCAATACCCGCAGGCTGGGCGAACGTATCGCGAATGAACGGCGTAAAGTCGTCCTCGCCGCCCAAAACCAGCAACGGCGAGAAATCGCCGGCGGCGCACATGCCCTGGACAATCTCGGACTTGGCGCGGGCGATGTTCTCGCGGCTGCCCAGGATACCGATGTGGGAGGTTCCGATCTTGCTCACGATGGCAAGATTGGGGTTGGCAGACTGGGACAGGCGCTCAATCTCATGAAAATGGTTCATGCCCATCTCGAGCACCAGAACCTCGGTATCGGCCGGAGCGGAAAGCACCGTGAGCGGCATGCCGATCAGGTTGTTGAAATTGCCCTTCGTGGCCCAGACGCGATAACGCTTGGCGAGCACGGCGGCGAGCACGTCCTTGGTCGTCGTCTTGCCAATCGAACCGGTAATGCCGACGACCAGGCAGCCAAGCTCCAAGCGATATACATGCGCCAGGCGCAGCAAGAACTCCTCGGGGTCGTCGGTCAGCAAGATGGCGCATCCCTTGTCCTGCGCCAGCGAAACCAGCTCGGCATCGGGCTCGCGCGTCATCACGACGGCACCGGCACCCGACTCGATGGCACGGGAGGCAAAATCATTGCCGTCGACCTTTTCGCCGGGGAAGGCGACAAAGATCGTCCCCTCCTCGACCTGGCGCGAGTCGATAACGCACCCGCGGCATACCCGATCGACTTCTTCCGTCACGGTTCGGGCCCCCGTTGAGGCCGCGAGGTTGTTGACGGCGATCTCTATCATTGCAGCTCCCCTGTAAACCTAATAATGCTATCGGCGTATTGTATCCCAGTGCCATGCGCGCGTGGTGCAGGGCATGTGAACACCCTTCAGATCAAACGGCAGACCACGCTCAAGATTGTAACCCCCTACTTCGTGCGCGGGATACCCAGTACGTCGAGCGCGTTGGCCATAATGGACTGGAATGGCACCGCGGCGGCATCCGAGCCGCTCGGCGTTCCATCGAGTGTGATATAGCACAGCACCTTGGGCGATTGTGCCGGCGCAAAGCCCATAAAGGACGACATGTAGTTCTCCTTGAGGTAACCGCCGTTCTCGTCAGCGCGCTCGGCCGTACCGGTCTTGCCCGCCACGTTATAGCCATCGACCGCACCGCCAACGCCCGTGCCTTCGGACACGACCGTCTGCATGCACGATGTCACCTGGGCGGCAGCGTCCTCCGAAATCGCACGATCGCCTTCGCCCCAGTCCTTCTCATCGCCCTTGCTGGACTTATAGAAGTGCGGAGTCATCATCACGCCGCCGTTCGCAATGCCGCCCACGGCACGTGCGACCTCAATCGGCGAGACGGACAGCGCCTGGCCAAAGCTCATCGAGCCCAGCGTGGCGCCGTCGTACTGGTCGCGCTCCTTGACGATGCCCAGACTCTCACCCGGAAAATCGACACCGGAGCTATGGCCGATACCCCACTTGTCCACATAGGTGGCAAAATCATCGGCACCGATCTTGCGTCCCACCAGGACAAAGCCCACATTGGACGAACGGCGCATCATCTCGCGCACGTCCATGGTCATGGTGTAGTCGCGCTTATCGGCGTCGGTAACGGTGTCGTCGCCAACCTTAATGCTCGCCGGCACCTCAAACGACGTGCTCGAACGCACGGCACCCAAGTCGAAGCCGGCACCGGCCACGAGCGTCTTAAAGACCGAGCCGGGCTCGTAGGCATCGGTAACCAGGCGCAAGTTCATGTCCTCGGTCTTGGCGTTTTCCAGATCGGTCTGGTCATATGTCGGATACGAGCATGCCGCCAGAATCTCGCCCGTCGTGGGATCGGTGACCAGGGCCGAGCCGTTCTTGGCCTTGGTCTTTTCGACCGCCTCGGCCAGGGCGTCCTCGGCGGCGCGCTGGATATTGACATCGAGCGTCGTCACGATGTCCACACCGTCCACCGCGGCAACCTTTTTATAGGCGCCGCCCGCGATATAGCTACCGTCCCTCGCCCGCTCACGCACCAGCGAACCGTTGGTTCCGGTCAAAAGCTTGTTGTACTGTTTTTCGAGGCCCGTCAGACCGTCGTTGTCCACGTTTACCACGCCAAGCACCTGCGATGCCAGGTTGCCGTAGGGGTACACGCGCTTCATGGCCTGCTCAAAGAGCACGCCTGGCAGGTTCTTCTTCTCCAGCGCCGCGGCATCGTCCTCGTCCACCTGGCGTTTGATATACACCCAGGTGCCATCCGACTCAACGAGCTCGCGACAGGTCTTTTTATCGATTCCCGTAGCTTTGACCAGCGCCGATACCGTCTTGTCAACGTCCTCGATAAGCTGAGGATTCACGGCGATGTTGCGGCATTCGACCGACGACGTCAGCACGTTGCCGTTACGGTCGTAGATGGTACCGCGCTTGGCATACAGCGTCTGCGCAAGCAAGCGACGTGCATCGGCGCGGTCGCGTAACTTATCGGCTTCCACGATTTGATAGTCGGCAAGGCGAAGGACGCCCAAACCCAAGCCAAACCCGATGAAGCCCATGACGGCTTTGCGACGGGGTAGCGGCGTGCCCGTGAGCCATTCGGTCGACGAGCTCTTGCGCGGTCTGGTGTTATGCATCTGAGGACCACTCGAGCCACGGAGACGCGACGCGGGGTCGTTGCCATAGGACGGCCTCGCGTTGTAAGATGGCCGACCCGTTCCTTGATAACCAGAACGTCCCCGCGATGAGGGACGTCCAGAACCGCGACCCCCGTCGGAGCCGCGGCGATAGTCATTTGTCATACTCAGCTACCGTCTTGTTACTGAGCGGTCGCGGTCGAGCTAGCGCCCGCGGCTGCATCCTGCGAAAAATCAAGTGTAACGCTCTCGCTGGGCTCCACCATGCCATAAGCGCCCGCAAGGTCGCGAATGCGCGTGTCGGCACCATAGACCGAATGCATGACCTCCAGGTCGGAGCTCTCATCGGTCGCCTTCTCGAGCGTGTTGGTAAGCGCGGCGTTGCTGTTGAGCACCTGGGCCGTAACGCCGGCGAGCGCCACACGGGCGACACCGATCGTCATGAAGATGGCCGCAATGATGCAAAACGTTTTAAGAACGCTCATGAAAACCGGGCTTACCGCCTGGTTTGCCTGACGGCCCGCGCCCGTGTAGACATCAAAGCGCGGCGTGCGCTGCTCGCGGGGAGCAGCGGGAGCTTGCGGTGCCTCACGATAGGCGGGCATGGCGTTCATATCATAGGCGAGTGCTGCGTTTGAAGTGTTGTAGCCCATGATATGCCGCCTCCCATCCCGAGTACGTTGGTAGTGTGTTTAAGCTTCGTTTGTGGTACGAGCGGGAGGTCCAATATCGCGCAGTCGCGTCTACAGACGCTGCGCCACGCGGATCTTGGCTGATCTCGCCCGAGGGTTGCGCGCAACCTCATCGGGTTGGGCAACCAGGGGTTTGCGGGTGATGACCTTGAGTATCGGCACGTTGCCGCACACGCACACCGGAATCTCCGGCGGACACGTGCACCCCTGGCTCATCTCCTTAAAGTGGTTCTTTACGATACGGTCCTCGAGCGAGTGATACGAGATGACGCAGATGCGTCCGCCCGGGTTGAGCCACCTTGTGGCGGCGTCAAGCCCTCGCTCGAGCACATCGAGTTCGTGATTGACCTCGATGCGAATGGCCTGGAAACTTTTCTTGGCTGGGTGTCCGCCATGCCGGCGGGCGGCAGCGGGGATACCAGCCTTGATGATCTCGACAAACTGACCGGTGGTTTCGATCGGCTCATGCTCGCGGCGGCGCACGATCTCACGTGCGATCTGCGAGGCAAACTTCTCTTCGCCATAGACGCGTAGAATCCGGGCGAGGTCGTGTTCGTTATAGGTGTTGATGACCTCAGCTGCGTTTAAGGTGTTGTTACCCGGATCCATCCGCATGTCCAATGGGGCGTCCTCGTTGTACGAAAAGCCCCTGCCAGGGATATCGAGTTGCGGCGACGAAACGCCCAAGTCGAACAGGAAGCCATCGACCCCGGGCACCTCGGCCGAGCAAAGCAGCTCGTCCAAGTCGCCGAAGTTGCCCTTCAGCAGCTGGTGCGGTACGCCGGGAACCTCGCGGTCCAGACGGGCGCCAGCGGCCTCGAGGGCCATGTCGTCCTGATCGACGCCGAGCAAAAGGCCGGTCTCCCCCACCTGCGCGGCCATCTTTACCGAATGGCCGGCACCGCCAAGGGTGCAGTCGCAGACGACGGAGCCGCTCTTTAGCTGCAGCGACTCAAGCACTTCGCCGAGCATGACAGGTTCATGCCGATATTCTTGTGTCAAGATCCCACGCTCCATCCGTTACTCGTGCCTTGCCCTTACGAGAAGAAGAGGTCCAGCAGGGCCTCGTCGTCATCGTCCTCATCGGCCGTAGCGCGGTCCCAAACCTCAAGGTGGTCGTAGTTGCCCACAACCGTGACCTCGCGGTCGAGGTTCGCCTGCTTGCGGAGAGACTCAGAAAGACCGATACGACCCGCGCTGTCCACATCCATCGACGTGGTGCGCTTGTTGATCGCCCTCATAAGCTTCTGGTCGTTGATGTCACGCGGGTTAAAACCCTCGTGGCCCTCACGACCCGCGAAGAGTCCTTCGACCCACTTATCGAAGGCCTCGGCAGAGAACACGTACAGAGCATCGACATCCAGGGCTTTGAACACGCGAACGTGCTCTCCAAGCTCCTCACGAAGGGGTGCAGGCAGGGATAGACGACCTTTTGCATCGAGATTGCGCTCGTATGCACCCGTCATTCCCA
>CABSNS010000074.1:0-6501 GCA_902479105.1 uncultured Collinsella sp.
GTCAGATGTGTATAAGAGACAGTTCCCCAAGGGCGATCGCTTCGCACCCCGCTCGAGCCATCCGCGCATTGGCCTGGACACCCGTCCGGTCTTCAAGCGCGTGCCCGGCACCGAGCACTTCTATTCCGAGCTCCCCGACGAGGTGCTCAAGGCAAATGGTTTGACCCCTCACGCGGAGGTGATGTAGATGAGCGAGACCGCAGTCAACGGCGTCGAGCCGATCATCTTCCTTGATGACGTCCACGTCACCTTTAGGACCCGTACCGGCTCGATTCTGCACCCCAACCTGGTTCACGCCGTCCAGGGTGTAACGATTAAGCTCATGCCTGGCCAGACGATCGGCATCGTCGGCGAGTCCGGTTGCGGAAAGTCCACCACCGCCAATGTCATGTGCGGCCTGCAGGCCCCCACGAGCGGCAAGGTCTACTTTAAGGGCAAGGACGTTACCAAGCGTACCGCCGAGGACCGTCGCCACATGGGCCGCGTCATCTCGGTCGTGTTCCAGAACCCGGCCACGGCGCTCAACCCCCGCATGGTCGTTCGCGAGCAACTGCTCGACCCCATGCGCGTCCACAACCTGGGTACCGAGGCCGAGCAGGAGAAGCGCGTCAAGGAGCTCTTGGAGCTCACCGGTCTGCCCAGCTCCGCCGCCGAGGTTCTTCCCGGCCAGCTTTCGGGCGGCCAGCGCCAGCGCGTCGCAATTGCCCGTGCCCTGTCGCTGAACCCCGATGCCATCATCGCCGACGAGCCCACCTCGGCTCTGGACGTTTCGGTCCGCGCGCAGATTCTGAACCTGCTGACCGACCTTAAGAAGGAGCTCGGCCTGGCCATGGTGTTCATCAGCCATGACATCCAGACGGTCCGCTATATCTCTGACGACATCATCGTTATGAATGGCGGCAAGATCGTCGAGCAGGGCGAGGCCAAGCAGGTCTTCCAGCACCCTCAGGACCCCTACACCAAGATGCTGCTCGGCGCTGCGCCGTCGCTGCTGCATCCCAAGCTCGGCGAGTAGCCTCGCTTTCCCTCCCGTGCGCCCGGTTCCCTTGCCGGGCGCACCTCCGTTGCGATTTCGAAAGGCTGGGTTCACGAGCCATGCCAAGTGCTCAGGAGCTACAACAGCAATTTGGTGAATATCGAGGCGCTATGCCCCGTCCATCGGATTTCGATCTCTTTTGGAAGGACCGCATGGCCGAGGCCGACGCCGTCGAGCTCGACTACGAGATTGAGGCGGCTTCGGTTGCGGATTCCGCGACCTGTCGGTTTTTCGACCTCTGGTATACCGGCATGTGTGGTGCACGCCTGCATGCCAAGTACCTTAAACCCGTCTCGGACGAGCCTGTGCCATTGGTACTTCAGTTCCATGGGTATCCGGGTGCAAGCCGCAGCTGGTTTGAGCAGGCGTCGTTTGCGGGCATGGGCATGGCGCTCATTGCTCTCGATTGTCCTGGCCAAGGAGGCCCCTCCGAGGACATTGGTGGATTTGAGGGCACGACGGTCGCGGGCCATATCGTCGCCGGTATCGACGGCGACCCGGCCAACCTCTACTATGTCCGCCTACATCAGGATATCCGCATTCTGTGCCGTATCGTTCGCGAGCTCGAGGGCATCGATCTTACCCGCGTGTATGTGAACGGCGCATCGCAGGGCGGCGGTTTGGGTATTGCAACCTGCGCGCTTAACAGCGAGCTTATCAATCGCGCCGCCATCCTCTATCCCTTCTTATCGGACTTCCGCCTGGTTTGGGATCTGGACGCCGACGATATTGCCTACGAGGGTCTGCGCTATTGGTCGCGCTGGTTTGACGAGGACTCGACCCGTATCGAGGAAGCCTATGCCAAGCTGGCGTACTTCGATTCCAAGAATTTTGCCCCCATGGTCAAGTGCCCCGTGCTGTTTGGCACGGGCACGGCCGATATCGTCTGTCCGCCGGCAACGCAGTTTGCGGTGTACAACAACCTGTCCTGCGACAAGCGTCGTGAGTTCTTTGAAGGCTTTGGCCACGAGGAGATTCAGGACTTTGACGATCTGATCATTCCGTTTTTCTGTGAGGGAGGGGAGGCTCATGTCTAAGTGCGAGAGCAATGTTGACGAGCTGATAGTCCCCGGGCTCGTGGGAATTCCTGGAACGGTTTCGTCAAGGCTCGCAGAATATCGGGACTGGCACGGTGATGTCCAAGCAGATGTTTCTGATTTAGAGACATGCGCTTCGAATCTTGAGATTCAAGGCCTGGCCATTACGGCAATTGACTTTGTTAACCCCTGCGCTCGTTACTCGGAGGTTTCCTTTGAGCTCGGTGACCATGCGGTCCACGCTCGTTTGATTGAGCCTGTTGGTCGTGCCCGAGTATCTGAGCGCGTGCCGCTGTGCCTGATGTTCCACGACATCGATCGGCCTGTGCGCGGCTGGCATCACATGACGAGATTTGCCGCCATGGGATATGCCGTCCTCGCGCTGGATGACGATGTTGCTGGTGCGGACGACCTGCAGCGGGGGATTGCTTCGCCCGCTTTTGTCGAGCGCGTCCGTTGGGGTTGCGCGATGGCGAAGGTTGCGCGCAATCTTGATGGCATGGACCCCGACCGTATCTTTGCATGGGGCGAGGGCCTTGGCGGCGGAGTCGCGCTGGCGGTTTCTGCTCTGGACGAGCAGGGTCTTGCCTGCACGGCGGTTGCCAATCCAATTCCCGGTGGCCTCGAGGCGCTGTCGTCTCGGGTGCGCGGATCGGTGCTCATGGGCACATCGCTTATGGACGCCGTGAGCGATCCCAAGGGTCAGTTTGCCGTATTCAACGGTCTTGAGTGTGACCGAAGGCATATCATTTATGCCAAATACGCTCACGAGCGCATCAATGCGTTCGAAAACGAAGTCGTCGACTTCTTTAACCAAACGTTCTACCCGTGTTCTTTGGCCTAGACGGCCTGGACACTGCCAACAAGAGTGGGTGGCATAGGGCCGCCCGCCAGACAACTAAGGAGATTCTTGTGGCAACTCAGAAATTCACTGGCGTTATCCCTCCCGTCGTCGTTCCCGATACCGAAGATCACCAGCTCGATGTTGTCTCCTTTGAGCGCAGCATCAACCGCATGATCGATGCTGGCGTCGATGGCCTGTTCTTCCTGGGCTCCTCGGGCGAGGTCGTCTTCTCCACCGACGAGCGCCGTCGCCAGATTGTCGCCGAGGCCGTGCGCATCGTCGACCACCGCGTGCCCGTTCTGGTTGGTATCATCGACACCGAGACCGAGCGCATGATCGAGCACGGTAAGGTCGCTCAGAAGCTGGGCGCCGATGCGCTCGTCGCCACCTGCCCGTTCTATGCCCTGCAGGGCATGACCGAGGTCGAGGAGCACTTCCGCATCCTGCACGAGGAGCTCGACCTGCCCATCTTCGCCTACGACATCCCCGTGTGCGTCCACACCAAGCTCCCCTGGAAGCTCCTTGCCAAGCTCGGCGCCGAGGGCGTCCTGGCCGGCGTCAAGGATTCCTCGGGTGATGACATCTCGTTCCGCTACCTCGTTCAGGAGAACGAGAAGAACGGCCACCCGATGAGCATCCTCACCGGTCACGAGGTTGTTGTCGACGGTGCCTACCTCGGTGGCGCCGACGGTTCCGTCCCGGGTCTCGCCAACGTTGAGCCCGAGGGCTACGTGCGTCAGTGGAAGGCCGCTCAGGCCGGCGACTGGGCTACCGTCAAGGCCGAGCAGGATCGCCTCAATGAGATTTCGCACATCTGGGATGTCACCTCGGGCGTTCAGGGCTATGCCGGTGGCGTCGGCGCCTTCAAGACCGCTATGAACCTCATGGGTATCTTCGACAGCCCGACCATGCCGCGCCCGGTGAAGGCCATGACCGGCGAGAACGTCGAGGCGATTAAGAAGGTCCTCCAGGACAACGGTCTCCTGTAAAGCTACCCCAGGCACCCGACCTCGCCGTTTAACCGTGCGGCCATGACCCATTAGGTCAATGGCCACACGGTTTCTCGGCGATCTCGGGCACCTGGAAAACCTTTACCGCGCTGTGACGGCTAGCCTGACGGCGCATTTCCTGTAGTTGTTTTTATCTCCTAAGGAGAACGACATGGAGAACAAGTACGTCTGCTCTGTCGATATCGGCGGAACTAAGATCGCGACCGCCATTATGGAGTACCCGGCTGACGGCAGCGTGCCCCATCCCGTTTTTGAGGCCGAGGTTCCTACCGAGGCCCAGGAGGGCGGCGAGGCTGTCTTCCAACGTATCGAGGCGTCCATCAAGGCCGCTCTTGAGGCGAATCCCGATGTCGAGGTCCTCGGTGTCGGTATCGGTGCCGCAGGCGTCGTCGATCCCAAGACAGGCGCCATCGCGTATGCCAACGAGATCATGCCCGGCTGGTCCGGCGTTCAGTTGGGGCCGCGTCTGCGCGAGGACCTTGGTCTCCCCGTTGCCGTGGTGGGCGACGTGCAGGCTCATGCTCTGGGCGAGGCCCACTGGGGCGTCGGCAAGGGCAAGTTCTCCGTCTTGTGTCTGGGCATCGGTACGGGCATCGGCGGCGCATATGTCGAGAACGGCCGCGTGATGCAGGGCTTCCATGGTGCTGCCGGTCATATGGGCCACATCGAGTGCTCGGCTGCCGCCGGCATTCCCTGCGCCTGCGGCCGTTCTGGCCATCTAGAGTCGGTTGCTTCCGGCACTTCCATTGGTCGTATGTACGATGAGCGCTTTGGTCGCGTCGACCCCAGCCGTCCTTCGGTCGGTCGCGATGTGAACGACCTGTGCCGTGCGGGCGACGCAAAGGCGACCGAGGTCATCCATGACGCCGGCTTTGCGCTGGGCGCCAGCTTGGGCTCACTTGCCAACATCTTGGATCCCGAGGTCATCGTGCTTTCGGGAGGTGTGATTCACCAGGGTCCCGATTGGCGCTCGCAGACGTGGAAGGACTCGGTGCACGAGGGCTATGCCAGCCAGGCGCTCGACCCGCTTCAGAACACGCCGATCCTCATCGGTTCTCTGGAGGGCGATGCTCCGCTCATCGGTGCCGCCGAACACCTTCTTGCATCGTTGAAGTAAACATAACTACCAAGTGCGCCTTCTGAGGTGCCGCAGATTGACGTGAAAGAGGAGCGAAGCGTACTTCGGTACGTGAACGACGGTTTGAACGTCAAGGTGCGGTGTCTCAGAAGGCTGTTTTTAGAAAGGTTGAGTCGAACATGACCGTCGATCCTTTGATTCAATCCCTGAAGGGCAAGCTCGTCGTGAGCGTTCAGGCGTATATGGGCGAGCCGCTTCGCACGCCCGAGACCATGGCTCAAATGTCTCGCGCTTGCGAGCTCGGCGGCGCCGCCGCCATTCGCTGCCAGGGCCTTGCCGACATCGCCGCCATTAAGGGCCGCTGCGAGGTCCCCGTCATCGGCTTGTGGAAGGATGGTCACGAGGGCGTCTACATCACGCCGACGCTGCGCCACGCTCGTGCCTGCGTTGCTGCGGGTGCCGATATCGTGGCGATCGACGCCACTGATCGCCCACGTCCCGATGGCAAGACCGTCGAGGACACCTTCCGCCCGCTGCACGAGGAGGGTGTGCTCCTGATGGCCGACTGTGCCACCATTGAGGACATTCGCCGCGCGGTTGATATGGGCTTCGACCTGGTATCCACCACGCTTTCTCACGGTGTCGCCGCCATCGACTGCACCATGGCCGATGGCCCCGATCTGCCGCTCCTGCGTCAGGCGACCGAGGAATTCCCCGGTCTTCCCATCATCTGCGAGGGCCGCGTGCACACGCCCGAGGAGGCCCGCGCCGCGATTGATGCGGGCGCCTGGGCCGTTGTCGTCGGCACCGCCATCACGCATCCCACGAGTATTACAAGTTGGTTCAAGGCTGCGCTTGAGGCGTAAGACAGGTCTCGTATCCGCTTGGGGCGGTATACTCAATAAAGGCAATTGATCGCGCGGGATCCGCTGGCCGGGTCCCGCGCTTGTTTTAGGAGGCACACATGCAAAAGGGAGATGCCATGGATGCGGCGGAGCGCTCGGAGCGCATCCCCGATATCGTCATCATCACCGGAATGTCCGGATCGGGCCGAACGCAGGCCATGCATGTGTTCGAGGACATGGGCTATTTTTGCATCGACAACTTGCCTCCGCGTCTGATCGCCCAGCTTGCCGAACTCGTCGGCATCAATACGGGCGTGGGCAGGCATCTTGCCGTCACCTGCGACCTGCGCAGCCAGGGCTTGTTCGATGAGCTGCTCGATGCCGTTGCCGCGCTCGAGGAGCGCGAGATGAGCTGTGACATCGTGTTTCTCGAGGCCTCTGACGAGGTGCTGATCCGTCGTTATAGCGAAAACCGCCGCCGCCATCCCATTGCCAAGCCGGGGGAGACTACGGCCGATGCGATTCAGCGCGAGCGCCTGCAGCTGCAGGGCGTTCGCGACCGAGCTGACATGATTATCGATACGAGCCGCTTGCGCACTTCTGCTCTGCGCAATAAATTGCGCATGGCGTTCTCCGAGCTGTCCGATCAGC
>CABSNS010000075.1:0-6475 GCA_902479105.1 uncultured Collinsella sp.
AGCTCGGTCAACAACAACATGGTCGAGCTTTCCAAGAACGGCACGAAGTTCACGGTTGTCAGCGGTTTCAACATCCCGCTGGCGCTTACGCTCGCTATGAGCCCCGTCCCCGTCAAGGGCGCCGAGCTCGCGGCCCTCATCAATGAGGCCCGCACCGGTCTGACCAACCCCAACGCACCGGTCGAGGTCGCCGCGGCTCCCGCCAAGAAGGCCAAGGCGTCCCGTCACAGCTCCGGTCCCGCCAAGATCGTCCTCGCACGTCTTGATTACCGTCTGCTGCACGGCCAGGTCGTCTTTACCTGGACCACCAAGGTTCAGGCCGAGCGCATCATCGTCGTCGACAACGCTGCCGCCAACGATGACATCAAGAAGGGTGCTCTTAAGCTGGCCAAGCCCCAGGGCGTTCGCCTGAACGTCTTCACCGTCGAGCGTGCCCTCGCCAAGATGGACAAGCTCAACACCCTCGGCGAGCGCGTCATGTTCGTCTTTGGCAACACTGCCGAGATGCTGCAGTTCTGCCAGGGCTACAAGCTCGACGCCATCAACCTGGGCGCCACCGCCAACCACGACGGTGCCGATCAGGTCGGCGGCAAGGACAGCTCCGTCTTCCTCGACGCCACCCAGAAGGCCGACGTCAATCAGCTGCTCGACATGGGCATCAAGCTCTATGTTCAGCAGACCCCTACGTATCAGAGCGTCGACATCGACGCCAAGCTGTAATCAACCAGGCTTTTGCCTGACTGAAAGGAGAAGGGTATGAATACGTTCATCAGTGCGGTGCTCGTCGGCCTCGTCGGCGTGTTCTGCATGTGGGACTCCCGCCTGCTCGGTCGTCTTAACTTCGAGCAGCCCCTCGTTGGCGCTACGCTCGTCGGTCTGCTGCTGGGCGATGTGCCCACCGGCCTTGCCGTCGGTGCCGCCGTCGAGCTCGTGTCCATGGGCCTGGTGCAGGTCGGCGCCGCCGTTCCGCCCGATATGGTCCTGGGCGGCATCGTGGCCGCTGCCTTTGCGTGCCTGACCGATGCTTCCGCCGAGACCGCCATGACGATCGCCATCCCGGTCGCCGTCCTGGGTCAGCTTCTCGGTATCGTGTTCCGTTCCATCATCGCCGCCCTCACCCATGTGGCAGATAGCGCGATCGATAACGGAAAGTTCAAGACCGCCTACCGTATGCACATCTGCGCCGGCTCCGGTCTGTACGCTGTCATGTACTTCCTGCCGATCTTCCTCGCCGTCTTTGTTGGCACCGACCTGGTTCAGGCCATCGTCAACATGGTTCCCGAGTGGCTGTCCACCGGTCTTAACGTTTCGACCAAGATCATGACCGCCTACGGTTTGGCCCTGCTGCTCACCATGATGATCAAGAAGGGTATGACTCCGTTCCTGTTCATCGGTTTCCTGCTCGCCGCTTACCTCAACCTGTCCGTCATCGCGGTCGCTCTGATCGGTGTGTGCCTGGCTGTCGTCTTCATGGGCTTCAAGTTCAACGGTTCCCATGCAGCCGCCGGTGTCGATTCCGACTACGATCCGCTCGAAGACGACGAAGACTAAGGAGGAACACGCTATGGCAACCGCAACCAAGGACGTGTCCCTGAACAAGAAGGTCAGCCAGTTCTTCTGGCGCTCCTGGGCCATCCAGGCCTCTTGGAACTACGAGCGTCAGATGAACATGGGCTTCCTCTACGGCATGGTTCCCACGCTCGATCGCCTCTATCCGGACGAGTCCGACCCCAAGCAGCTCGCTGCTAAGAAAGAGGCTTACCACCGTCACATGGCGTTCTACAACTGCACCCCGCAGACGAGCGCTTTCATCCTGGGCCTCTCCGCCTCCATGGAGGAGGAGTACGCCAAGGATCCCGAGAACTTCGATCCCGATTCGATCAACGCGGTCAAGACCTCCCTTATGGGTCCGCTTTCCGGCATCGGTGACTCCTTCTTCCAGGGCACCATCCGCGTTATCGCCTTTGGTCTGGGCGTTCAGCTGGCTCAGCAGGGCTCCATCATGGGCCCGATCCTGGCCATGCTCATCTCCATTGTCCCCTCTGTGCTGATCACTTGGTTTGCAGCCAAGATGGGCTATCAGGGCGGCCACGAGTACCTGAGCAAGCTTCAGGGCGGCGACCTCATGGAGAAGCTCATGTATGTCTGCGGCATCGTGGGTCTTATGTCCGTGGGCGGCATGATCGCCACGCTGATCGGCGCCACCACCCCGCTGCAGTTCGCTGACGGCACCGTCGTTATCCAGGACATCCTGGACGGCATGATGCCCCAGATGATCTCCCTCGGCCTCACCGGCCTTATGTACTGGCTCATCAAGAAGAACGTCAACACCGGTTGGCTTCTCGTGATCGCCATCGTGGGCGGCATCGCCCTCTCCGCGGCCGGCATCCTGGCCTAGTCGCGACCAAGCGTCTAATCGCTTTCCCCGGGGAGCCTGCCTGACATCCCATACCCCAGGCAGGCTTCCATCCCTAAATGTGTCAAAGGGACAGTCCCTTTGACACATCCTCAACGGGCCGGCGACTCGGTCCAAACCACGGTAACCCTGCGAGCGCTCGGCAATGTGGCGCCGCAAAAATCGAAAGGAATGTGTCAGATGTACGAGATCGACCTTAACCTCCCTAAGCAGATCGTCGCTGACGTCCTGTCCAACCACGAGATCCACAGCGTCGCCTTCGTCGGCTGCGGTGCTTCCATGTCCGACCTTTACCCCGCCAAGTACTTCCTGGCCAACAACACGGACAAGCTGAACGTTCAGATCTTCACCGCTAACGAGTTCAACTACGACACGCCTTCCTGGGTCAACGAGCACACCTTCGTGATCACCTGCTCCCTCGGTGGCTCCACGCCCGAGACCGTCGAGGCCAACAAGACCGCCAAGAAGCACAACTGCCCGGTCGTCTCCCTCACCAACAAGGCTGGCTCCGCCCTGACCGTCGACGCTGACTACGTCATCGTTCACGGCTTCCACGCCAACTTCGCTGCCAAGTGCGAGAAGCCCGGCTACGCCATCGCTCTTGCTGTCGAGATCCTTCAGCAGACCGAGGGCTATGACCACTACGAGGACATGATCACCGGCCTCACCAACGTCTTCGATCTCTGCGAGAACGCCGCTCAGCACTGCAAGAAGCTCGCCAAGAAGTTCGCCGAGGACTTCAAGGACGACAAGATGATCTACTTCATGGCTTCCGGTGCCTCCGAGAAGATGGCTTATTCTCACGCCGCCTTCCTGTTCACCGAGATGCAGTGGATCGACGCCGCCGCCTACAACACCGGCGAGTACTTCCACGGCCCGTTCGAGGTTTCCACCGAGGGTAAGCCCTACGTCTTCTTCATGTCCGATGGCGCCACCCGTCCGATGGACGCCCGCGCCCTCACCTTCCTTGAGCGCATGGGCGCCAAGGTCGCTCTGATCGACTCCAAGGACTACGGCCTGGCCGACGCCGTGCCCGCGAGCGTCGTCACCTACTTCAACCCGCTGCTGCACCTCGCCGTTATGCGCGAGTACGGCAACCAGATCGCCGAGGCCCGTCAGCACCCGCTGACCATGCGTCGCTACATGTGGAAGCTTTCCTACTAATCACAAGTAAGTAGACCTTGCGGGTTGATTGAGAGGGGATGGGGTTTTCGCCCCATCCCCTTTTTTGCTCTGGGGAGGACGTGTTTGTCGCTCCGCAAAACCCCAGGTAAAACCTACCAAAATAAACCTGTCCCTTTTTGGCAGGTGGGAGGAGATGCGTATGATTAAGGCAGTGCTGTTTGATATGGATGGCGTGCTGGTCGATACCGAGTGGTTCTACAACCGTCGCCGCGTGGCGTTTATGGAAGAGAAGGGGTTTCACTTTGACGAGATCCCCGATCTTTCGGGGTCTAACGAGCCTGCCATTTGGGAGGCGCTGGTGCCCGACGATGTTGAGCTGCGCGAGCGCCTGCGCGTGGAGTACAAGCAGGTCTACAGCCCGGACCATCCCGTTCCGTATTCCGAGCTTCTCAACGAGCAGACGGAGCCGGTGATGCGTGAGCTACACGAGCACGGCGTGAAGTGCGCCATCGCGAGCTCGTCCTATCGCGAGTTGATCGACGAGCTGGTGGAGATTGCCGGTATCGCCGACGTGCTGGACTACACCATCAGCGGTCACGAGTGCAGCGCGTTTAAGCCCGACCCCGAGATCTACCTGCGTGCCATGGAGGCGCTGGGTGTAGAGCCTTCCGAGTGCCTGGTTATCGAGGACTCGCCTTTGGGCATCGAGGCCGGCAAGCGCTCCGGCGCCCGCGTCCTGGCACTGCGTCCGAACGAGGGCGTCAACCTCGATCAATCGCGAGCCGATGCCGTTATCGATAATCTGACCGACATTTTGGCCGCTTTGTAACGTCAATCCGCCGCGAGAAGCACTGATTCACGCGTCTTTTGCTGCGGATTGGCTTAATTTGTCATCTATTTGGATCCGTTTGGCTTCGATTCGGACTAAGTGAGTAGACTTTTTGGTGCAAGACGAGCACAAAGCGCATCTGCTCTAGTAAAACCGCAGGTCACAGGGGTGGCGGTTTTGGGTGTGCTCTGCAGGTCGCGTAAAGTCTACTCACTTGTAATTTGGGCCTTTGGTCGTGGGGTTGCTGGTCCCGCTTTGGTTGTCGAGAGAGGGTGAATTGAAGCGCCCCCGCACGCTCCATGCTACAATCGCGGACATACCCCACAACTACATCTGCCTTCGAAAGGAGCCTGCGTGGCGAACGCCATCGATCAGCTCACGGACCGAGTGCTCGTACTCGGCCGCCTCACCATCGTCCGCCGCGCCATTACTGCCGTGGCGGTCACGATTTCCGCCGTTCTCCAGACATTCCTGATCCAGGCGTTCATTCAGCCCGCCGACCTGCTTCCGAGCGGCCTCACCGGCGTTGCGGTCCTGCTCGATCGCGTTACCTCGCTGGGCGGCGTTCGCATCGACATTTCGCTCGGTATGCTCGCGCTCAACATCCCCGTGGCGCTCCTATGCTGGAGCGGCATTAGCAAGCGCTTCGTCATCTTCTCGATGATGCAGGTCGTGCTCTCGTCGCTGTTCCTCAACGTCTTTCACTTCGCGCCGTTTTTGGGTGACAAGATCATGCTCATCATTTTTGGCGGCGTGGTCTCGGGTCTGGGCGCTGCCATCGCACTTAAATCCGGCGCATCCACCGGCGGCACCGACTTTATCGCGCTGTGGGTTTCCAACCACACGGGCAAGACCATCTGGGGCGTCATCTTTGGTTTCAACTGCTTTATCCTGGCGATCTTTGGCTTTATGTTTGGCTGGGACAAGGCGGCGTATTCCATCGTGTTCCAGTTTATTTCGACCAAGACCATCGACAGTTTCTATCGTCGCTACGATCGCGTGACGCTGCAGATCACGACGCGTAAGGCAGACGAGGTCATGACTGCCTACGTAAACCATTTTCAGCACGGCATTAGCTGCGCCGAGGTCGTCGGCGGATATAGCCGCGAAAAGATGTACCTGCTGAACACCGTTGTCTCGACCTACGAGAGTCAGGACATTATCAAGCTGGTGTGCGACGTTGATTCCGGCGCCGTGATCAACGTGTTCCACACGCTCAACTTTGTGGGCGGCTGGTGGGGTGGTCATGTCGACGAGCCCATGCCCACGGCCGTACCCGATCCCGACAAGCCCGCGCGCATGGCCGCCTGCAGCAGGACGACGGCAAGTAGGGTATTGGCATTTTGCCGGTCCTGCGCAACCCATCCGAACGAGCCCCCCCGAAAGCCCCGTTGCTTTCGAGAGGCTCTCGTTTGCCCAGATAAAACCTACCAAAATGAAGCTGTCGCTTTTTGGTAGGGAGAGTGTATCGTTTTATCATTATGAGGTAATATGAAACTAGACGTTATATACGTATTAGTTATTTCGATATTTCGATAAGAGTGATTAGATATGCCTGCGCCCAAAAATGCACCGCTTTACCAGCAGATTTACGACGAAATCAAGGATGCGATCGAGAAAGGTGTTTATGCACCCAAGGAGCGTATTCCGTCCGAGCTTGAGCTAGCCGAGCAGTACGACGTGAGCCGCATTACGGTGCGCCGCGCCGTCGAGGAGCTGTGCTCCGATGGCTACCTGGTTAAGCAGCAGGGCCGTGGCACCTTTGTCTCCACGCCGCACATCAACCGCCAGTTCCACGCTTCGACGCTGCAGACGTTTACCGCGCTGTGTGCCGATAATGGCATGAAGGCGGGCGCACATGTGGTCGATCGCCAGATTGTGCCGGCACGTCAAAACGAGATGGAGTTCTTTGGCCTGCAGAAGGACGCGCTGCTGCTGCATATTAAGCGCGTGCGTACAGCCGACGGCGAGCCCATCTTTGAGGAGAACATCTTTGTGCCGTTTGACGCCTACCGTGAGCTGTTGACGGCCGATCTTGAGGACAAGTCGATTTTTGCCGAGGTCGAGCGTGTTGGCGGAACGCCGATTGTCTCGGTTGGCTACCG
>CABSNS010000076.1:0-6450 GCA_902479105.1 uncultured Collinsella sp.
CCCACCACGCCGAGACGACCGCTCCCGCCACGAGACCGACGGACGCGGCATACAGCCACCGCTTCCAAGGGGCAAGCCGCGCACAAGATTGAGCCAGCACAACGAATACCGCCGCCGCAACGGGAATGGCCCATAGCAGCCCGACCGCCGGCGCCTGCTCCCTCAGCAGCGCATCAGCGGCCACGTTGAGCACCAAGGCGCAGCTCATGCACATGCCGGCACACAGGGCCATCGTCCACGGCATCAGGGGCCGCGGAGGCATCACATGTTCGCGCTCGGTCGCACTCATACGCAGATGCAATCTTTGATTTTGGCAAGCTTCTTCTCGCCGATTCCCGACACACGCATCAGATCGTCAACCGAGGCAAAAGCACCGTTCTTTGTCCGCTCATCGATAATCGACTGGGCCATGGAGGGACCGATGCCCGAGAGCGTCTGTAGCTCTGCCGCGCTTGCCGTATTGATATTTACTAGGCCTGTTGCGCCACTCACGCCCGATGATGCGGAAGCCCCACCATCAACACCGGCTTCCGCAATGGACGCCTGCTGCTCCCCTACCGTTGGAACGTGGATTTTTTGTCCATCAGTGACCTTAGATGCCCGATTGAGCCCCGTAACGTCTGCCTCGGGCGCCAGCCCGCCGGCGGCATCAATCGCCTGAGCCACCCGCGCGCCGTCCTTGAGACGATATACGCCGGGCGACACAACGGCGCCATCGACATCGACATAGACCTCTGCCGCGGCAGAAGCCTTAGTCGAAGAACCTTCGGATGTCTTTCCGCTCGAGGCATCACCGGATCCTGGCTCCACCAACGAGCCCGAACCGTCAGTGCGCTCAAACGACACGCCACTGGGACTGCCACCAAAGCTTGCCATCGCCAAGCCGCTCGCGGCGGCAATGACAACCAGAATCGCCACCACCACCGCTTTATGCCCGAGCAGCTTTTCTGCCCAGCGGTCCATACGTTTAACCCGTTCGTGTTGCTCGCGCTGCGCCATAGCAAACACCTCCCAACACCATCGTGTCAGGAAAACGCAGCAAAACGAGCCGCATGGACAAACCAGTTTTGACGGTCAAACCAAATACCGACCAAAACCTTGCGCGAACATGTCCATTTATTCAGTCACACGTCAGCGAATGAACATCTTGGCATCATTTGCCCAGATAGCAAAAGACCGACGATACAGGCGCATCGTCGGTCTATGCAGGCAATTACTCGTGATCTTGGTAAATCTCACGCGGAGCAAGCTCCGAATGTTTGCGTTTTAAGGTCTTAGGGGCCTTATACGTGTTGCTGGAGAAGTCGATGTACTCGGTCTGCTTAAGCAGGCGCTCGATCATCTCCTCGTGGTCGAACAGCTCCCAGGCCTCGTGCACGGCATCGAGTTTGGCGTGCGTCTCGGGACGACGCGGCATAAACAGCGTGCAGCAGTCGGGCGCTGCCTCAGTGGAAATATCGAACGTACCGATCTCCTGAGCGCGCGCAATGATCTCCTGCTTATCGGACCCGATGAGCGGACGGAACACGGGAATCTTCACGGCCTCGTTGACGGCCATAATGTTCTCGAGCGTCTGGGAAGCAACCTGACCGAGCGATTCACCGGTCACAATAGCCTTGGCGCCCTCGATATGCGCAATGCGCTCGGCAACCGAATACATAATGCGACGGTACATGATCACGCGCAGGTTGCTGGGGCAGGTCACCGAGATCTCACGCTGACAATCGCCAAACGGCACCACGTACAGGCGGCCGATCTGGACACCCGGCTCAAGCGCACGGATGATGTCCTGCACCAAATACTCGCTCGTATCGGGTGTCTGCGGACGACCGGAAAAATGCACCGGCACGCACACCGCGCCGCGACGCGCGAGCATCCAGGTCGCCACCGGGGAATCGATACCCGAAGAAAGCAGCGTCACGACCTTACCGGCAGAACCCACCGGTAGACCGCCTACACCGCGCTCGGAGCGCGCGTACACGTAAACGCTGCCCTGAACAACCAGCACGTGCACCATCGCGTCGGGATCGTGCATCTGGACCTTTTTATCGGGAAACGCCTCGCACAGCACCTCGCCAACCTGTCGATTGATATCAATCGAGGTGAGCTCGTAGTCAGTGTTAGAGCGCTTGGCATGCACCTTAAACGACTCAAAGGGACCAAACTCGCGCAGCGCCTTCACGGCGGCGGCGCAGTACTCCTGCGGGTCGCGGTTCGTGTGATATGCCAGGGACACGCGGGCAACGCCGGGGACGGTGCGAATGACGCGCGCCGCCTCGTCGGCCTGATGCTCATTAAAGGTCACGAGGATATAACCGGAAATTCGAGACACGGCATTCACGGAAAAGGCGGCCAAGGCCGCCTTGATGTTATCCATGAGGATATGCTCAAAATGTGCGCGGTTCTTGCCCTTCAGTCCAACCTCGTGATAGTGGACCAGGCAGACGCGGGCTGCCATTTAGGCTTCAGCAACCTTGTGGCCGAGCGCCTTCTCGTAACGGGCCTCGTCGTAGGAGATATCTCCGTCGACGATCTCATCCATAGCCATCGAGATGGTATCGGCGCCGGAGAGCGCAATGGTGATATCGTCGACATCCTGGACGGCGAGCACGCGGTTGTGCTGGCCACGCAGCATGCTGTTAATGTCGCAGGCGCGCTTGGAGGCAAGCGAGGCGAGCAGGAAGCGGTTGTGATCGGTCTTCTCCAGAAGATCGTCAATGCAAGGCTTTACAACGGACACGGACCTCAGATCCTTTCATGCATATCGAGAACGCGAACGAGCTCATCGGTCGCGCGGTCGAGATCGTCATTCACCACGACGTCGTCGTAGCGGTCAGCAAGGGCAAGCTCATGGGCGGCGTTTGCCATACGCAGCTCGATCGTCTCGGGCGTCTCGGTACCGCGACCGACCAGACGCTCACGGAGCACCTCGAGCGAGGGTGGCTTGATAAAGATCAGCACGGCCTCGGGGAAGCGCTCCTTAACCTGCAGGGCACCCTGGACATCGATCTCCAAGATGAGAGACGAACCAGAGGCGAGCTTGGACTGAACCTCGCTCACCAACGTGCCGTAGCAGTTACCGTGGACCTCGGCCCACTCAACAAACTCACCGTTTGCCACGCGGCGGTCGAACTCCTCGCGCGTCAGGAAAAAGTAGTTGACGCCGTCGACCTCACCTTTGCGTGGTGCTCGCGTGGTAGCCGAAACCGTCAGGCCCAGGTTCGAGCGACGCTCGCGCACACGAGTGACGAGCGTGCCCTTGCCCGCACCTGACGGTCCAGAAATCACAAAGAGCTTTGAATCCTGAGCGCTCACTTATTTGGTCAGCTGCTCGAGGAGCTGCTCGCGCTGACGGACACCGAGGCCCTGGACGCGACGGGTAGCGGAGATGCCGAGCTCCTCCATGATCTTGGCGGCCTTGGCCTTGCCATAACCGGGGAGAGACTCGATGAGGGTGGAAACCTTCATGCGGGAAGCAATGGGGTCATCGGAGTTGAGCACGGACTCGAGGGACTTCTCGCCCTTCTTGATCTGCTCGCGAAGCTCAGCGCGGGCGTGACGTGCGGCGGCAGCCTTCTCAAGAGCCTGCTTGCGCTGCTCGTCGGTAAGCTGAGGGAGTGCCATTCGAACCTCCAAATAGTTGGGTTATATCTGATGCAATAATTAGCATTTTAGCACGTCAAACGCACTAAATGCCCAATCGACGGCACCATAGGTTAGACGATACCTGCGAAAAGTGCAATATACGGAGGTTAAAGTTGAGCCCCTGACCTGCGATTCCACACAAAGGATGGGAAAGTTTTCGCAGGCACAGGGGCTAATTTGTGCTAATGAGACCCAAAAGTGGTGACTTGAGGGAATCTTTTAGGCGACGTTTTCGACCAGCTCGGCAACGATAGCGTCAAAGGCGACAACCGGGTCGTCGGCACCGGTGATGGGTCGGCCCACCACGATATGGCTCGCGCCGCGCTCGATAGCCTGAGAAGGCGTCGCCACACGGGACTGGTCACCAAGGGCGGCACCCACCGGACGAACGCCCGGAGTCACGATCAACGCGTCGGGGCCGAGCAGCTCGCGCATGTCATGGGCCTCCATCGGCGAGCACACGATGCCGTCGATACCGTTGGCCTGGGCAAGCTTTGCCAGGCGGGCGGCCTCCTCGGCCACGGGTGACTCGACGCCGATCTCAGCCAGCGAATCCTGGTTCATGCTCGTGAGCACGGTGATGGCGACGAGCTTGGCGCGGTCCTCGCGCGCCTCCTCGGCACCCTCACGGCACGCAGCGAGCATAGCACCAGAACCCAGGCCGTGGACCGAGAGCAGGTCGGCACCGGCAAGCGAGGCCGAACGGGCGGCACCGCGCACCTGATGCGGAATGTCATGGAACTTGAGGTCGAGGAAGACCTTAAAGCCCAGGTCCTTGAACGTCTTGACGATCTCGGGGCCCTCGGCGTAATAGAGCGTCATGCCCACCTTGAGCCAAGCGGCATGACCAGAAAGCTCGTGGGCGAGCTCGAGCGCACGCTCACGGTCGCAGTCGAGGGCGACGATAACGCGGTCGCGGGCGTCGGTCTCTAGCATTCGAAAGCACCTACCAGCTCGTTGATGTCCTTCACGCCCTGGGACTCCGCCCAGGCCTCGAGCTCGTGCGCGATCTTAATTGAGGCGCACGGATCGACGAAATTGGCCATGCCGACCGACACGCAGGTGGCGCCGGCCAGGATAAACTCGGCCGCATCCTCGCCCGTCATGACGCCGCCGACACCGTTGATGGGGATATCGACGGCCTGAGCGACCTCCCAGACCATGCGAACGGCGATGTGGTGGCACAGCGGACCCGAAAGGCCGCCCTTGGGCTTGGCCACACGGGACTTGCGGGTATGAACGTCAATGGCCATGCCCTGGATGGAGTTGATGACCGAAAGGCCGTCGGCTCCCGCGGCCTCGAGAGCCTTGGCAATCTCGGCGACGTTGACCGGAGCCATCTTTACGAACAGCGGCTTATCGGTCACCTTACGGCAGGCAGCCATAACGGAAGAGGCGCCCTCGGGCGTGGAGCCCATGGCGGCACCGCCGGCGGCGATATTAGGACAGCTCACGTTGATCTCGTAACCGGCAGCCCAGGGGCATAGCTCGACATACATCTCGAGCGCGCGCACAAACTCGTCAACGGAATGGCCGGCAACCTGGCAAATGACCTGGCAACCGTCCTTGGAAAGCTGCTCGAGCCACGGGCCGGACTCACGGGCAAAGGCGGCCACGCCGGGGTTCTGAAGGCCCACGGAGTTGATCATGCCGCCCGGGATCTCGGCCATACGGGGCGCGGGGTTGCCGGGCCAGGGCTCGGCAGCGCAGCCCTTGGTGGTGATGGCGCCCAACTGGGAGACATCAAAGAAATTCTGGAACTGCCAGCCGTAGCCAAAGGTACCGGCTGCGGTGTTGATGGGGTTTTGCATCTTGACGCCGCCGAAATCGACGGCCATGTTCACGGTACCCACTAGAAGACCACCACCTTGGAAGCATCGAACACGGGGCCGCACATGCAGGCGCCCTTCATACCGTCGACCGTCTCGACATTGCAGGTGTTGCAGGCGCCAAAGCCGCAGCTCATCATGCGCTCGAGCGACACCTCGCAGTACGCACCGGCCTCGGCGGCAGCGGCGGCGACCCTCTTCATCATGACGGCGGGGCCGCAGCTGGCGACGTAGTCGTAACCGCCCTCGCCGAGCAGCTCGGCGGCAGGATCGGTGCAGAAGCCGTGCGTGCCGAGCGAGCCGTCGTCGGTGCACACGTTGACCGTATCGCACAGCGAGCGGAACTCATCGATGCCCACGGCCTTGGACGCGGTGCAAAAGCCCAGGCACACATCCACGTCAACACCCTGCTCGGCAAGCATACCGGCCAGGCACAGCACAGGAGGAACGCCGATGCCACCGGCGACGAGCAGGGCCTTCCTGGTGCCCTCGGGTACCATCCAGCCGCGGCCGCCAGGACCCAGCAGATTAGAGGTGGAGCCGGGGCCCATCTGCGACAGACGACGGGTGTCGTCGCCCACGACGGCGTACCACAGCTCGACGGTGCCGGCCTGGGCGTCGGCGCGATAGAAGCTCAGGGGCACGCGAAGCAGCGAGGACGCATCACCGGGCACGGCAATGTTCACAAACTGACCGGGCTTGAGCGCACTTGCAAGCTTGGGGGCCGAGATGACGAGCGAGAAGATGCCGTCGGCGATCTCCTGGTTCGAGACGACCTCGAAGTCGTGCATGCGTGCAGTGGAAGGTGTGGGCATAGACGCTCCAATCCCCCATGCGGTTGCATGGTCAAAACGAACAGAAAGCGCGGCACCGCAAGGGCGCCGCGCACATAAGCGATAAGGCAATGCTAGCAGATGCAGCCGTCGGCGAGCGTCTGCTTGCCGCCGGCTGCATCTGCTAGCATTGCCTTATCGCT
>CABSNS010000077.1:0-6286 GCA_902479105.1 uncultured Collinsella sp.
TGCTCAGGAGTCTCGTGGGCTCGGAGATGTGTATAAGAGACAGTGCTCAGGCTGAGCATCCTGTGATTGCTGCTGACTTTTCCCCTGCTATGTTGGGCACGCTTGATGCTGGCATTGAGTACTATGGGCTCGAGGATCGCATTACACCGCTTGAGCTTGCTTGGGATGATGACTGGGATTTGGTTGGACCGGTCGTGAAAGCGGTAGATGTTGCCTTTGCCAGTCGCTCTGTCACCACGACCAACCTAAAAGGCGCGCTTGCCAAGCTTGATCGAACGGCTCGTCGGCGTTGTGCTGTCACGATGGTCGCCAACTCCAGCCCGCGCTATGACCTGCACCTGATGAATGCCATCGGTGCCTCGGTTACCTGCAGTAATGGCTTTGTGTATGCCTTTAATATCCTCATTCAGATGGGCGCCCTGCCGCAGGTTACGTACTTTGAATCGCCTCGTCGCGATACCTTCGATAGCCTTGAGGCAGGCGTGGCGGACTTCTCCCGCATGCTCGAGCACGGTAACGAGGATAAGATCGACCGTCTGCGCGACTACGTCGCTCAGCATATGATTGAGAATCCCCATGCCGGCGAGCCAGGGTCCAAGGGTGTGCCGCAGGGACGCTACATGCTCGACCACGTCCGCAAGGTCCGTTGGGCGTTTATTGCATGGGAGCCGGTCTCTGCGCCCAGCTCATAGCCTGTTCGCAGCCCGCAACGCCCACTCACTCGGCATCCGCATTCTTTTTGAACTGGGCAAACGCGCTCCACACCGCGCCGTTCCTGCGCTATCGTGGGACAGCTCACGTAGATTAAGGCCCCATTGCGGGGCGCCCCATACATAGAAAGCGAGAACCCATGGCACTGACAGGAGCACAGGTCAAGCAGCTTCGCAGCATGGCCCATCACCTCAACCCCGCCATCATCATCGGCAAGTCCGATGTCAACGAGGGCACCGTCGAGCAGACGGTCGCCTACCTGGAGAAGCACGAGCTCGTTAAGTGCTCCGTGCTCGATGGCTCCAGCCTTTCCGCCCGCGAGGCCGCCGAACAGCTCGCCGAGCGTTGCCACGCCGAGGTCGTCCAGGTCATCGGCCGCAAGTTCTCGCTGTATCGCGAGTCCTCGCGCAAGGACATCGAGAAGATCAAGCTCGTCTAAGAGCCAATGATCCGGCGAGCCAACACATAGCAAGCTTACGGGTGCCCAAGTACTTCGGGCGCCCGTTTTTTATCGCTCGACCAGCACGCGATTGAGCCGCCCCTCCACCAAGCGCTCGTATAGGCGCCGCGTCTCGGGCTCGGGCACGCCATTGACCTGTTCCCTCAGATGGTGCATATGCCCGCTGTACAGCTCGACGATATCGCGTCGCCGCCCCGCCGCACTGTAGACACGCATGGCGCAGCGCACCATATCCTCGCGCGACGTTTCCTGCCGAAGCCCCGACTCCGCCAGCCAAATCGCCGACTGCAGATCGTTTTCTTCTAGAGCGGCATTTGCTCCCTTAATCATGCAATCGATGTACTTTGACTGCATAATGCGTCGCATACGCAAAAAGTAGGTGGGATTACAGCCATTGGGAACATACAGCGGTCCGGCATAAAGCTGCTCAATCTTAAGGCACAGCTCAACTAAATGGGGCCCGCGCGCACCCGTGCGATTTCCCAAAACCTCGCGGCTTATCTGGTCAAACAGCCGTACATCGGTCTTGACGTAGTCGCCGTTGAGTCCGATGCATTCATTTTGGATGAGCACACACGACTTGCCATCCGGCGTCGGTCCCAAAGCCGACCGCAAGCGCGATATCGTCGAGTACAGGTTGTTGCGGGCACTATTGAACTCGGCATGGGGCCACAGCTCCATGGCCAGCGTCTCACGATCGACGAGCGCATCCATGCCCAGCGCAAGCCGCTCGGCAAGCGTCGCCGCCTTCTTGCGGCGCCACATTTTGTCCGTGATGGGAAACCCGTCGCGCTCGGCGCGAAACGCACCAAACATGCGAATCTCGATATGGTCGATGGTATCAACGGCTTCAACCTCGCCAGCCTGGAACAGGCGCTCGCCCTCCCCTTCCAAATCGTCGCGCAGCGAGTACCGCGACAGCTCGCGCACGGGAAGCTTCTTGCGTATCCTGCCCGCCGGCTCGCCCAGACAATGCATGGCAAGGCGCGCAAAGAGCCGATACGATGGCTCTAGAATCCCCGCACGATTCATGGACATCCAGGCCGCAAGATCGCTGTCTCGGCCCGCACAGGCCAAATGCAGCGCCACCATCCAGGCTTCTGCGCCACCAACCTGCGTCTGGCTTATATCGAGCAACTCCGCTTCCTCGCGCACCGAAACCATCGAGGTGTTACGCAGATATGCCGCGCGCTCCAGCAGCAATGCGTTATCGCGCATGTACGCAATCGACTCCTCGGCAAGTTTGAGCACTTGGACCGCACGGAACTTTGCATTAACCGGCCGTCCCTCTGCCAGCGACTGCCAGCCTTCTAGCAACAGGCCAAACAGCTGAATCTGATTGTCGCGCATGCGCACGGCAAAACGATCAAGCTCGTTGAACGCCGCATCGTCGGTTACCGGCAAGCCGGAAAGGAGCCGCCGTGCCGCCAACACCATGCGCACCCAGATAGCCATCGCCTTAAGCCCACGTACGTCGAGCGCCTCCCGCACCACCGTCATCTCGTCGTCGCGCTCGTCGGTTCCCGCAAACGACCCGTCAAAGAGCTCCACCAGCATACTATCGGCCCGTATAACAATCCCCGCGATGTCGAGCTCGCAGTCGTAGGCCTTGCTCGTTTTGAGCTGCTGTAGAACGCCGCCGTCATCTCCCCGCTCGGTCAGGCAGCGCTTGACCTCGATATGCGCGGACAGCATGTCGAGTGCGGTGTGGGACGTCTCTATTTCTGGCACGGCCAGGTTCGTAGGAAGCCCAAGCCCGTTGTCCCCATAGCAAACAGCCGTCAGCGCCTGGGCCACCCTCCATGAAACAGGGTCTATTTCGCAGGCCGCCCGTTCGCCCCCGCGCTCGATAACCGATGCCATATAGCGAGCGAGCTTTGTATTGGACACGCTGACCGCTGCCAGATATACGCCGAGCGCCTCGGCGGGCGTTGGCTCTGGAGCCGGATCGTCAGCATCGATCGTGCCCAGCGCTGCTCGGCAGATATCGGCCCCGTGCCCCGTCAGAGCAAGATCGACCCCATACTGTCCAGCAAGTTCAAGGACCGCTTCACGGTCCAAAAAGGCGTCCGCCAGGCCCATCGCCGCATCGCATCGGCCCGCCTTAAGCAAAATCCGGGCCGCCCTCGGAACAAGTTCGGGGCGAACCTCGGCCACCAACTTACGCAAACGCAAGCGTCCGTTATCCTCCGTACCCAGACACGTAAAACTCCGCTCGGCGGGATCCAAGCCAAAGATCGGGTAGTCGCGTACAAAGTAGGACTGGTCGACCATCGACAGCCTCACCCCGCAAGCCTCGAGTTCTGCGATATTGCCCTCGCCCATCAAAACCATGAGACATGCCACGCAAAACAGCGCATTATTGTCGAGCGAAGCCAGATCGGCAAGTGCCGCGCCATATACGTTGACAATCTCGTTTTCGAGCAGACCGGCTACGTCGCCTTGGCCATACAGACCCGTCTGCAATGCCGAAACGAGCTCGGGCACGCCCTGCGTGAGCTGATAAAAGTCGAGCGATGTGCTGATCGAAAACGCCGATGCCCACGCCGAATACTCATAGGCATGCACCTTGAGCATCTGCGCATTGATCTTAACCGAATCGCCCAGCCCATGAATCAGCTGACGATTTGAAGGACGGCAGGAGATAAAGACCCCTACCCCCATAGCGCGCAGGCCTCGAATCCTGTCGATGAGGTCTTCGGTATCGTGCTGATCGAGGTTTGGCACATTATCAATCGCGATAAGGGAGTGCGGTTTGTCTTTGAGTTCTTCGGTAACCACCTCGAGCTGCATAAACACCTCGCGCCCAGTGGCGCGATCGGCCTCGATAATCCGCACGGGGCCTCGCGTCGGGTCGCATTTAACCTCATGGGTGTACTGCAGCAGCACCGAGGTCTTCCCAAATCCGTCGGGCGCATAAAGAACCACGATGCCGGCCTTCCGGCCCTTGGCGATAAGCTCATTCATCAAGCGTTCGCGTCGCACCATATAGCCTCCGCCCAGCGGCATCAGCTCGAGGTCGTCTATAGTGCTCAAATCGTTTACCATGCCCGCTCCTCAACTCGACCGTATGGACACTGTAGCCGCAAGACCATACAAGCCGCGCTATGAATAGAGCGACCTTGTGTTTTAGGTTGTCTTTTGGTACGCAAGCGGCAAGTTTTTGTACAGCGAGGGCCGATTGTTATTAATCCCCCGACTAATCGGTCTTTAAGCAGGTAAATGAGCTTGTCAGCTTGTCCCATCTAAGCGGCAGTGTAACGCAGATGAACAAGGTTCAGCCATGTCATTCAACTCGCCTAGCACCCGCTACCGTCTACGACCTTTTAGTGGCATTTTTGCATAGAATCTGATATAGAATGAATCAAACTGTTGGGCATCCGGCATTCGTCAAGCTTGCGGCAAGATCTTGGTCAAGTGGGCGGAAAGGGATAGCAAAAAGGCCCCCGCAGAGCGGAGGCCTTAGGCAAGGCTATGTCGAGCTGCAGGATTCGCGCTACTCGCAGAGCGAAAGGGCGGCCTCGTCGGCAACGACAACGCAGTTGGTGTGCAGCTGCAGGATCGAAGCCGGGCACTCGGGCGTAACCGGACCATAGCACATGTCATGCACAGCCTGAGCCTTGGCCTCGCCGTTGGCGACGACCAGGATCATGCGGGCATACATGATGGTCTGGGTACCCATGGTGTAGGCCTGACGGGGAACATCGTCGATGCTGTCGAACAGGCGGCTGTTGGCCTGAATGGTGCTCTCGGTGAGGTCGACGCAGTGCGTACCCTTGGAGAAGTGGTCATCGGGCTCGTTGAAGCCGATGTGGCCGTTGTTGCCAATGCCGAGCAGCTGCAGATCCGGGTAACCGGCGTCAGCGACGATCTTGTCGTACTCAGAGCACGCAGCGGCGGCGTCGGGGTTGGAACCATCGGGCACATGCGTGTTGTTCAGGTCGATGTTGATGTGATCGAAGAAGTTCTCACGCATGAAGTAGTGATAGCTCTGGGGATCGTCGTGCGAAAGGCCGCGATACTCGTCCAGGTTGTAGGTGCTGACCTCGGCAAAGTCGACGTCGCCCTTCTTGTACCAAGCAGCGAGCTGCTTGTAGGCACCGATCGGGGTGGAGCCGGTGGCAAGGCCCAGCACACAGTCGGGCTTGAGGATAACCTGCGCCGAGATAATATTGGCGGCCTTGCGGCTCATATCCTCGTAGTCTTTAGCTTTAATGATCTTCATTACGCGTCCTTTCTCGTACAAGAGAGGCAAGGCTCCCTTACAAGCACTTGCCCGCGGCCCGCGTCGGCCGCAACCAACGTGTGCGGCCACCAGGGCGAGGTCGCGTAATGTATGTGTCTCGTGTCTAACCGCGTCGAGGCCCCTGCCCGTCCACGGTGACCCAAAGCCTTTTAGCTTCGGACAAATCCCATCTTGCCACGGAGGGCGTCCTCTTTCAAGGGCGCCCTCCGTAAACGTGTTTGAATTGTAGGCTAATGGCCACGCGCACTTGCTAGCGCTCGCGAGCAACGATGAGCTGGTCCATCTCTTCGACATGCACGCCAACGGAGCCCTTGATGCTCGAGAACTCAACGGAGTTGCACACCAAGATGGGAACCGTCACATCGTAGCCCTCGGCAGCAATTGCCTCGCGATCGAACTCAATGAGTACATCGCCCTTATGGACGATGTCACCCACTTGCGCATGTACGGTAAAGTGCTTGCCCTCGAGCTGAACAGTGTCCAAACCAACGTGGATGAGCACGTCCAGGCCATCGACCGTGTTAAGCGCAACGGCGTGTCCCGTGGGAAAAATGGCCTCGACCTTGGCATCAGCCGGTGCAATCACACGCGTTCCGGTGGGCTGAATCGCCACGCCCTGGCCCAAAAGGCCGGTAGCAAACGTCTGGTCGCTTACCTCGGAGAGCGGAATGACGTCGCCCGAGATGGGAGCATCCAGCGTAAGGACTCGACCACGCATACCCAAAGACCTTAGGACTTTAGTGAACATGCTCCCCCTCGGACATACCAATCAATCAAAATAACCTTAACAGTTTACCACTTGGCACCCGTTTTCGACCATTAGGGAAGTTCGCGCTTGACAACCTCGACGATGTCGTCGACAACGCGCT
>CABSNS010000078.1:0-6252 GCA_902479105.1 uncultured Collinsella sp.
CTGTGGTCCTCGACATAGAGGCCGGGGACGTGGTACGAAGTGATGAGGGCCATGCGGTACTTCCGTTCGTTGCGGTGTTTCGGGTTGACCAATTCTACCGCCGTCGGCGAGGATGCGTGCAAATCGGCTACCATGGTTGGCAAACATCTAAGAGAAAGGGCCGTCCATGTCGGTCGATATAGCCACGTATGTCCACGATCTCGCCGTTGCCGCCAAGGCAGCGTCGGCCTCGCTTGCCACGGCGAGTGATGCCCAGCGCCAGGAGGCCGTGCGTGCCATGGCCGCGGCGCTGCGCGACGGCGTCGATTCCATCATTGCCGCCAACGAGCTCGATATGTCCGCTGCGCGCGATGCGGGCACATCGGCCGGACTGCTCGACCGCCTGCTTTTGACGCCCGAGCGCGTCGAGGGCATGGCCGCCGGCTTGGAGAAGCTCGCCGAGCTGCCCGACCCCGTCGGCCGCGTGCTCGACCATCGCGTGCTTGCGAGCGGCGTGGACCTTACGCGTGTTAGTGTGCCGCTGGGTCTGGTGGCCATGGTCTACGAGGCGCGCCCAAACGTGACGGCCGACGCCGCGGGCATCTGCGTCCGCACCGGCAACGCCTGCATTCTGCGCGGCGGTTCGCTGGCCTATCACTCGTGCGCCATGATTACCGAGCTGCTGGCCGATGCCCTCGAGGCGCAGGGCTTCCCGCGCGAGGCCGTCTCGATGGTCGAGTCTACCGACCGCGAGGCCACCGGCGAGCTCATGAAGCTCCGCGGCATCGTCGATGTGCTCATCCCGCGTGGCGGTGCGGGTCTGATCCAGCGTTGTGTTCGCGAGTCGCTCGTTCCGGTGATTGAGACGGGCACGGGCAACTGCCATATCTATGTTCATGAATCCGCCGACTTCGATAAAGCACTCAACATTATCGTCAATGCCAAGACGCAGCGCGTGGGCGTTTGCAATGCTGCCGAGTCGTTGCTGGTCGACCGCGCCGTGGCCGACGCGTTTTTGCCCGCGGCCGTGGCCGTGTTGCACGACCATGGTGTGCTCATCCACGGCGACGAGTCCACGTGCGCCGCTTGCGCCGATGCCGGTCTTGCCGAGGGCGACGACTACGTGGCCGCGACCGAGGAGGACTGGGGCCGTGAGTACCTGGCGCTCGAGATGAGCGTGAAGGTCGTTGCGAACGAGGATGAGGCCATTGCGCACATCAATCGCTATGGCACCATGCATTCCGAGGCCATCATCGCGGAGGACGCGGACGCCTGCGAGCGCTTTTTGGATGAGATCGATGCCTCGGCCGTGTATGCCAACGCCAGTACGCGCTTCACCGACGGCGGCGAGTTTGGCCTGGGCGCCGAGATCGGCATCTCGACCCAAAAGCTCCACGCGCGCGGCCCCTTCGCCGCCGAGGCCCTCACCACCTACAAATACAAGCTCCGCGGCACCGGCCAGGTCCGTCCCTAAACCTACCAAAAAGGGACAGGTTTATTTTGGCAGGTTTTATCTGCGGTTTTGCCGGGCGACACGTTCGCCCGGCTTTTTTCTCCGCATGCCTTTTCTACCTTTCGGCTTGAGCCGCGGCGATATACGATAGTGACACCGTGTCCTAGCACCGACTCACCTGGAGGTATTGCCATGTCCCAGACGCTTTCCGCCGGAATCACCCGCGACCGTGCGTTCGAACTGCTCAACGAGCACAACAAGGACCCGTTCCATATCACGCACGGCGAGACCGTCGAGGGCACCATGCGCTACTTTGCGCGTGAGTTCGACCCCGAAAACGAAGAGTTTTGGGGCATTGTCGGCCTGCTGCATGACCTGGATTGGGAGGAGCATGAGGATGATCCCATGAATCACACCATCTATGCCGCCGAGATTCTCGAGGGTGAGGGTGCGACCCCCGAGCTTATCCGCGCCATCCAGACGCACACGTCCGATTTCAACTCTTCGCTGCCCAAGCCCGAGCTGCAGATGGAGAAGATCCTGTTTGCCTGCGACGAGCTTACCGGCCTGATCGGTGCCGCCGTGATCATGCGCCCGAGCAAGAGCGTCATGGACTTTACGACCAAGTCGCTCAAGAAGAAGTTCAAGGACAAGCGCTTTGCCGCCGGCTGCTCACGCGACGTGATTTCGCAGGGCGCCGAGATGCTGGGCTGGGAGCTTCCCGAGCTCTTCGACCGCACCATCGCAGCCATGCAGTCCTTCGCCCCCGACCGCGACACCTTCCAGGCCTAACCTGCCAAAAAGGGACAGGTTTATTTTTGGTAGGTTTTATCTGGGAAAACGCTTCCGTTGGACGTTATTCAGCGGAAGCGTTTTCTGTTTGACATGGTGATGCTGGCGAATGGCGGCGCCTCGCGGCAGGAAGCTGCGCTTCGCCGTATCCGTGACTCGGCAAACGCGACGCTAGGACGCGTTCTTGATAATCCATGTTCCCAGTCCGGTCAGCAGCTGAACCTGCTTAATCGTTAATCCTTCTTTTCGAAGCACAATAATCGCCTCATTGCGAAGTGGCTTGGAGACGGATTTGAGTTCCGTCGGAGCACATCCTGCGACATTCTGCACGATTGCCGTGCCAAATTCGCATAAATCGTCCTCGCGAACCTTGGCTGTTGCGCTGGGGCGATAGGGAAGCGACGGCGTGCTTTCCATGAGCTGAAGGTATGAGCGAGGTGTTGGGAATAAAACACCGACAATGCTGCCGGTGACATGCGGCCGTGACCTGGCACTCATTAGATACTCGCGATGGCTGCTCCAGGGATATTCGTCATATGCCGCCAGTCCTGCTTTTTGTGGATTCAGATGAATGTATCGAATTGCCTCGAGTAAATATACTTCCGACTTAATGGGCGAATCCCAAAACCGCTCCTGAAACACGTGGCCGATATGCCCTGTCCGCGCATTGTATCTACCTGCAAACGACACGGCTATCGCGTGCATCGCGTCGCTCTTGCGGTCGTCCGGATCGTCGATGAGGAGATGAATGTGGTTTCCCATAAGGCACCAAGCGATAAGCTCGATATTGTGTTTAGGGAGGATCGCATCGAGGATCTGAAGCATGGCGATTCGGTCCTCGGCATCGTCAAACAGCAATTGCCCTCCGTTTCCACGCAACGTGACGTGGAAATAACCGGTTGGTGACTTTGAGCGAGGTTTTCTCGGCATGACCCCTCCTTTAGCTTGGATGGGCTGAAGATACCTCATTCGCAGGCATCGGTTGTCGAGATTCAGTTCACCGACTATAGCTGCTACCTGCCGAAATGTTATTGCGTTTTCAAATTGATGCTTTTTAATGGTAACTGAGCAAGACGGGCACGCTTGTTGTGGATGCGGGTGTTGGTTGCGTCGATCTGGATGGTCCTCGTGTGATGTCATCGCAAATGGGCATCATGCATTTCTACGGCGATAGAAAAATGGCCGGGCGCTCACAAACAAAACGGAGCACCCGGCATTTACTGATTGTTTGTTGACGTTTGGCCAGATAAAACCTACCAAAATAAACCTGTCCCTTTTTGGCAGGTTAGTTGAGGGCGGCTTGGGCTAGGCGGGCTTCGGCGGCCTCCTCGGTGACGCCAAGGGCCACGGCGAACTCCTCGATGGAGCGGCGTTTGGCCTCCTTGAGTACGCGCATGTAGTAGGAGCTGGGTTTTTTATCAGCTTCCTCGGCCTGGCGAATGCGGTGCATCATGGTCTTTGCCACGCGAACCGTCTCGGGCGCGCCCAGCTTGAGCTGCTGCTTAAAGTGTGTCTCCTCAAGCGAGCTGTTGCGTTCGGTAAAGGTGTCGCACTCCAGCTCGTCATAGTGGCTCAGCAGGTGCTCGGCATCTTGCTGAGAGATGGCGGCGTGCAGACGGTCGGCCTGCGCCACGGGGTACATGAGGATCGTCTGCGCATGTCCCTGCTTGGTCTCGAGCAGCAGCATGGGCTGCGGTGTGTCGTCCCTAAAACCGACGACGGTGCAGACTCCCTGGCCCGGATGAATGACGTGTTGACCGATTGAGAACATGCTACCTCCAACTTATACGAATTTACGTATGTCTAGAATAACACGCTGACGTGCGCAAACCCTTACTTTATGCAGGAAAAGCACACAACTCTGATAGGTAAGAGTATTCGATAACAGACGCAGCTCATTCACACCTTTATGCATTTTCAACGCCTGCATAATCTGCAGGCAGACTGGCATCTTTGAGTGACTCCATACAAGCTGTAGTCATTTTTGTGCATATGCAATATCTATTAGCTTTACCCTGCGACAGTGCCCGTCGCTTGTGATAGAGTGCTACAAACTCTGGCTTTTGCCCTACGAGTGACCAAGAGCTCGGGGGCTTTAACACAAGGAGGATCTATGCCCGAGAAGATTGAAGAGCTGGTACGCGCTGCGCTTGCTGCGGCCCAGGAGGCCGGCGACCTTTCCGCATTTGAACTTGACGATTGCGCTATCGAGCGACCGGCTGACACTTCTCATGGCGAGTGGACCTCTACCATGGCCCTGAAGTCTGCCAAGCTGGCCCACTGCGCCCCGCGCAAGATCGCCGAGGCCATCGTTGCCCATATGCCCGAGGACCCCGCGATCGAGAAGGTCGAGATCGCAGGCCCCGGCTTCATCAACTTCTACCTCTCCGTTGCCGTCAAGAATGCCATCTTTGGCGAGGCTCGCGAGAAAGGTATGGACTTCGCTAAGTCCAACGTCGGTGGTGGCCTGAAGACCCAGGTCGAGTTCGTTTCCGCTAACCCCGTCGGACCCATGCACATCGGCCACGGCCGCTGGGCCGCGCTGGGCGACTCGCTCTGCCGTGTTATGGACCACGCCGGTTACGACATCCAGCGTGAGTTCTACATCAACGACCACGGCTCTCAGATGAACACCTTCGGCAACTCCATCAGCACGCGCTATATGCAGCTTGCCGACATCATCGCCAAGCAGGGCGTGGATATCGACGAGGCTCACAAGCTGCTGATCGCCGACCGCGACGCCTTTGTTGCCGACGAGAACGACGAGCACCCCGAGACCCATCCGTATCAGGACAACTTTGCCGAGACTCTGGGCAAGGACTCCTACGGCGGCGACTACATCATCGACGAGGCCGCCGAGTTCTGGCGCACCGACGGCGATAAGTGGGTCAACGCCGATCCGCAGGAGCGCATGGAGAGCTTCCGCGAGCGCGGCTATGTGAAGATGGTCGACAACATGCGCGACCTCTGCCACGCCGTCAATTGCGACTTCGATCGTTGGTTCTCCGAGCGCTCGCTGTATGTGAAGGACACCGAGGGTGAGACCGCCGGCACCTCCGCCGTCGACCGCGCTTTTGAGAAGCTCGACAAGATGGGCTATCTCTACACCAAGGACGGCGCCCTGTGGTTCCGCTCCACCGACCTGGGCGATGACAAGGACCGCGTCCTGATCAAGTCCGACGGCGAGTACACCTACTTCGCCTCCGACGTTGCCTATCACTGGGATAAGTTCCAGCGCGTCGACCACGTCATCGACATCTGGGGCGCCGACCACCACGGCTACATCGAGCGCGTCCGCTGCGTCTGCGATGCCTTGGGTTACCCCGGCAAGTTTGAGGTTCTGCTGGGCCAGCTCGTCAACCTGCTGCGCAACGGCAAGCCCGTCCGTATGTCCAAGCGCAAGGGCACCATGGTGACCCTGCAGGAGCTCGTCGACGAGGTCGGCTCCGACGCTGCCCGTTACACCCTCATCTCCAAGAGCTCCAACCAGATGGTCGACTTCGATATTGAGGCCGTCAAGAAGCGCGACAACTCCAACCCGGTGTACTACGTGCAGTACGCTCACGCCCGCGTGTGCTCCATCCTGCGCCGTGCCGCTGACGTTACGCCCGAGCAGGCTGACGAGATGGGCATGAAGGCCGTCGCCGCCAAGGCCATCGGTGAGAACGTCGATTACTCGCTGCTGACCGACCCGACCGAGCTCGCCCTTTCGCGCAAGCTCAACGAGCTCACCGACCTCATCGCCAGCTGCGCTCGCGACCGCGCCCCGTTCCGTCTGACGCACTTTGCTGAGGAACTCGCCGGCGACTTCCACAGCTTCTACGCTGCCTGTCAGGTGCTGCCGAGCGAGGGCCGTCCCGTCGACCCCGAGCTTTCGCGTGCCCGTCTGGCCGCTTGCGACGCCGTCCGCGTGACGCTCGCCCTGGTGCTCACCCTTGTTGGCGTTTCCGCGCCCGAGCAGATGTAATCTGCGAGTCATTTGACCGTACAGACTTGGTTTAACTAAGCCTTGAAAGCCCGATCTCCCA
>CABSNS010000079.1:0-6199 GCA_902479105.1 uncultured Collinsella sp.
GAGATGTGTATAAGAGACAGCACTCGGGCTACGATACGGGTCTGCTGCCGGTCGATAAGCAGATGCACCTGAATATCGACACGACCGATCTGGATGCCAAGACCGTCGAGGACGGCACGCTCTCCGATGTCGACGAGTATGTCTCGTGCATCGAGCAGTCCGACCAGGCGCTTCGCTACTTCCTCAACGCCCTGAGCAAGCTCGACCGCAAGGTGGTCGTGGTGTTCTGGGGCGATCACCAGCCGTTCTTCCCGTCCAAGTTCAACGACAAGTGGTTTACCGGCGAGGACGATGCCACGCATCAGGAGCGCCTGTGGCAGACCGACTACATCATCTGGGCTAACTACGACGTTGCCGGCTGCGACCAGACGAGCGAGGTCGACGACCTGTCCACCAACTGCCTGTCCACCCAGCTGATGCAGCTGATCGGCGCACCGCTGACCGACTACCAGAAAGCGCACATGACGCTGCGCGAGCCGCTGCCCGCCATCAACTCGGTGGGCTACGAGGACGCCAGCCTGCGCTGGGCGCTTTCCTCCAACGTCACCGGTGACGACGCCGCAGCGGCAGCCGCCACCAAGGCGCGCGAAGATTACGCCAAGATGCAGTACTACGAGATGTTCCGCGACGGCAAGAACGTGTACACCGAGCACTTCCAGACCGAGGCCAACGAGACCGACCCCAACTTGGCACCGGGTACGACCAAGATCAAGTAGCGGGTCACTCATAACTGGTTCGTCTGCCCGGCGGCGCGGAACGTAAGGTTCCCTGCTCGGACAGTCCTACTCGCACGGAGAGCACATTAAGTGCTCTCCGGCTCGTGCGGAACTCGCGATGAACCTTACGTTCCGCGTCGCCGGGCAGACGCCTCAGTGTTGAAACGCGGCTTGTCATGGGGACATCTGCTGAACATATATAAGTTGAAGGCCACGTTATGTGGCCTTCTTTGTTTGCGGAAAGTGTGTCCCGGAATTCTTGTCTGGAATGGGATGCAGTTTCCGCTTGGGACCCGATTGGGAAAGTGTGTCCCACTATTCAGCTGGATTCCGGGATGTATTTTCCGGTTGAGGCTCGTTGGGAAAGTGCGTCCCACTTTGGGGGCTGATTCTGGGACGTGGTTTCCGGTTGGCTCTCATTGGGAAAGTTCATCCCATTTCTCGGCCTAATTATGGGACGCAGTTTCCCGTTGAGGACCCTTTGGGAAAGTGCGTCCCGGTCTGGGCGCTCAAACTGGGATGGATTTTCCGGATGAGGGCTTGACGGAAAATGTGTCCCGTTCCGGGCGCTAATTATGGGACGCAGTTTCCGCTTGCGGAGTCTCCACTCAACAGAAAACCCGGGTGGCCTGTTTTTGGCTACCCGGGTTTTTGGGTTGTCGATATGTTCGACTGGCTACTAGTGGGTCTTGCGGCGCTTGATCAGCATGATGAGGGCTATCACTACGAGCGTTGCTCCCGCTGCTGCTGCGGTGGCGACTAGGGCGAATGTTTGGTCGCCGGTGTTTGCGAGGTTCTTCGCTGTGGTCGTAGTCTTGACCTTGGTGTCGGTCTTAGCTCCGTTGTCGGACTTGGGCTTGTCCGGGTTCGTCGGGGTCTCAGGAGTCTCGGGGTCCTTTGAGCCTTCGGAATCGGTTGGGCCGGCGGTGTTTACCAGCGTATGGTCCAGGAACTTCTTGGCGCCCGCACTTGCCTGTGAGAACAGGCGGCGCGTGCGGATCGGGGTGGCGTTCACCGTTGTGGGCGCCGTCTCCTCGGCCTCGATATTCACGAGCGTCGTGCCGGTGTCGAGGCCCACGTCGTTGTATCCCACGTGGCAGTAATACTGCGCACCGTCATCGTCTGCGGTCAGGTCAATCTCGAGCTTTGAGGCCGTTCCAGCCGCGAGGTTGCCATCGGCACCCACGAGCTTAAACTCTGTCTCGCCGCGGCCCTCGCGGTACCACATATAGGTCGGTGCCAGCCCTGTTTCGCTATCGTCGGCACCGAGTTGCTTCACATGGCCAATCGCCGAGAGCGTCAGGTGGCTTCCCGCCGTGCGCTCAACCGAAGAGTCGTATCCAAGATCCGACCCCTCCGCAGCATCCGCCGCAGGTCCGCTCACGGTCATCGTCATGCCATCGGGCATGGTCTTGACCGTGATGATTGCCGAGCGAATACCTGTTTCGGTCGTGGATCCATTCTTAACGGCGGCGATGGCGAATCGATACTCCGTATTGGGCTGCAGCCCATCCCACTTGAGCGAGGTCTGCGTGTTGTCGGCAATCTTCCAGCTATTGACGACCGCATCCGCCGCATTGCTCTGCAGCATGCCCACGCCGTAGCTAAAGCCACTCTTGTTTGCGAGTACATCGTCCCAGCTAAACGTAACGCTGGTCGAATCGACGGCGTTTGCCGTAAAGCCCGTCACGGCCGGCGCGTCGGGCATCTCGACGTCCTTAACGTCATAGCCCACGATCCAGAACTGGTCGGTGTCCTTGGTGCCGAGCTTGTCGCCCGAGTCTGCCTCGAACTTGTCGACATCCACCGCGTTGACGCCCAGACGCCACACAAAACCGTACTTGCCCTGCGCGGCCTCGGGCAGGTTGTCGACGGTGCCGCCGTATTCGGTCGATTCACTCGAGGAGTTACCCGTAGTAAAGCCGGCGTTGGCACCAAAGCACAGGCCGCCAAACAACTCGTGCTTTGCGAGCTTCGCGCCCATGACAACGCTGCCGTTCAGCGTCAAGCCGAGCTCGAGCTCCTGCTCCTTGCCCTCCTCGACTTCGATGGTCTGCTCAATGCTCGCCCCCGACTGCGCGGCGGCGCCGTTAAACCCATCGTGCGTGTAGGCGCGCGTTACGCCAGGCTTGCCCAGGCCAAAGGAATCCCCAACGGGAGTCTCGCCGTTGAGCGTCGTTTGATAGGTTCCGGGTTCTCCCGACCGGTTGGTCAAAAAGTAGCTGAGCGGCGTCATATTGTGCTGTTTGGCAATGCGGTCATAGGCCTCGACATTAACGACCGAGGTCTGCGCGCCGAGCGACACGGGCGCCGCCATCACGCCCTTGCCACCAGTTTCCTCATTTTCGATCTCATACTCGTAATAGACCATCGGAATCGTGTAGAGCACGGCCTTGTCACCCTCGCCGGCATGCGACTCATAGCTTACGCTTGCGCTGACCGTGCGCTCGCTCCGGTAGTCATAGCATCCCTCGGCGGCAAAATCGACTGAAGCATTCATCGCGACCAGGGGCGGACCGGTCTGCACCTCGACGGCAACGCCCAACTCGGCGCCAATGGTATAGCCTTGGGATGTCCCCGTGCCCTTTTCCTCTCCGTATGATGTGCCGCCCAACACCAGATAGCCGTATGCCTGCTCCAGATCCTCAACATAGGGCGCATCCTGCAGCACGGCAAGCACGCGCGGGTTGGTATAGACCTTGTAGCGGTCCTTGTACGTGATCTTGACGCTGTCGTTGTCGACATCGGGCAGCGCGAGCGAGATAAATGTGCCGTAGGTAGTGCCGCGACGGTTGCTCTCGCTAATCACCTGCTCCTCGCCGCGGCGCACCTTTCCGTTCTCGTCGAGCGAAAAATGCGAGGCGGTCATCCAATAGTAGTCATCGTTCTTGCGCAGGTCCTCGTCGCGGTGCTTGCCCACCACGGCGATAAAGCTCTCGTTATAGCGGTCCGAACCCGAGACGCTGCCCGCCTTGACGTCGCTGATCCACACCTGTTCTATACCCTTGTGGTCATGCTTGTTGCTGCTGTTGTATTGCTGACCGCTCATGCTCATGGTTCCGACCATGGACCCCAAGCCCTGAGCCCCGCTCTGTGCCGTGTTGCAGGCAAAGTCGCGGAACACATCGCCGCCCACGAGCACCTCGTCAACCGCCAGCTGCTCGGACAGGCCGTCAAGGTTGGCAGTGGCAAGGGCAATAGGCGCCAAGGTGCACGGATAGCGCTTATCCTGAGCGCTATCCTTCCATGCGCTGTTGGGCACATGCATCAGCCCATAGGAGGCGAGGAGCCCGTCTCTGTATTCCTTACAATCGGAAAGCTTGAACTCGCCAGACTCCGAGTCAAAATACGCGTAGCGGTACAGCGCGCCGTACAGCCCCTTGCTGCCGTCAGAAGCGCCGTAATCAAAAGCGCTGCGTTGCCAGTCATAGCCCGCAAGAATAAGGCCCGTGACGGTTTCACCCGTCTTCTTTCCTTCTTCATCGTAGGCGGCAAACGTGCCGAACGTCGCATTCGCAGCGACCATGGTCTTGCCGTTCGCGGAGAGGGAGATTGCGCCCGCGTCGCCCAGAGCATCGACATGGACGAGCGCACCCTTGGATGCATCCCACGAAAACAGCTCGCAATGCGTTGACTTATCAATATTCTTCTTGCCGTAGGGTGCCGAGACCACGATGGCGAGGTCATCGCAAAAATCGCGATCGAGGTCGCCGGCCGCTAGCGAAACGACAGGAGCTGACTGAAGCTGCGTCCAGGAGTCGTTCCCGCCCTTGTTGTGCGTGGTGTAGTCCGCGGCGTTACCGGCATCGATCTTGACGACGCTTTGCTTCCAGTTGCCGCCCTCCAAGTCATACATGTCGACTACAGCCTTGCGCACGCCGTTCTCGTCGACATAGCAGCCCGCGTAGACAAAAAGCTCGTCGACGCCGTCGCCATCGACATCGCCCGCCTCGACATCAAAGACGGCGTCGTGCTCTTGCAGGTAGCCGGCATCCAGGTACTTAAAACGGCCTTCGTACATCATATTAGTGTTGACCGTCACCGGCAGGTGTGTGTCGAGAGTGCGCGTACGCCCGTTGCTAAACGAGTAGAGGACCAGCTCAACCTTTCCGGCGTATGACTTGCCGTCAATCGTCGTGGAGGAACTGTCGCCGTAGGCACGGAGCTCGGCAACGCGGCTCTTTTTGCCCGTGCTGGCGTCGCTGCAGAACTCAACACTCGTGGCGTGAATGCCCGAGAAACCGTTGTTGTCGTTGGCGAGTACTGTTGAGGACTCATTGTTGCTTAGGTACGACCAGGTGCCGCCACCGTAGTCGCTATGCTTGTAGAGATCGCTGTTCGTATCGAAGTTGTTGACGTTTTGCCAGAACTTTGCGGCGCCCCACACACTTCCATAGCCATCGGTGAGTTTGCTGCTGCCGCCAATGTCACCGCGCTCGACGTTCTCGAGCTTGTCGCGCAGAGTGTAGCGATTGCCATGGCTACCGTTAGCTGCCATATAGACCTCGCTGCGCGTGGCAAACGTCGTGGGGGTATCAGTGGAATAGGGGCCAACGGTATCGGCCGGAATGTCCTCGCTCGTGCCCAGACCCAGGGCTTGATAATCCTGCTCGGTCATATCGGTGATTGCGGGCGCGTCTGCCGCCTGGGCAACCTGGGGCGTGGCCGTGAAGCAGGCGACGCTCGTGGCGATCAACGCAGCAAGCGCCGCCGTCCCAACAAGCGGGATTTTCGACAGCCTACGGATACGGGGGTGTGGAACGTACATGAGGGACCTCGCTTTATTCGAGTGGAGTGGACTCATTTTTGCAAATGATACATCCGATGCCCGATATCACGTGTCTCATTTTCGCCAACGGCGTGTCTCATTTTTGAGAATCCGAGATGCCGCGGAAATCTTATCCCAGCTCAAAGGCCATTTCTGGGATGTATTTTCCGTCGAGTGCCTCATCGGGAAACTGCATCCCATTTCAAGCGTCGATTCTGGGACGCACTTTCCCCTTAGACCCTCAACCGGAAACCGCATCCCACTTTGAGCGCAAATTCCGGGATGCATTTTCCGCTTGAGCCTCATTGGGAAACGGCGTCCCACTTTGAGGGCTGATTGTGGGATGCATTTTCCGGTTTTGCTCTCATTGGGAAAATGCATCCCGTTTCTTGACCGAATAATGGGACGCAATTTCCCGTTGGAGCGCCTTTGGGAAAGTGTGTCCCACTTCGACCGCCCAGAGTGGGATGCACTTTCCGCAAAGCACCTCAACGGGAAACTACGTCCCATTCCAAAGGCAAATTCCGGGACGCATTTTTCGAAAGCCTGCCCATCCGGAAAGCCCGTCCCACTTTGGACGCATCCGGGCACGGAACCATCGACCTATCAGGCCTCCCATCAATAAAGAGGCGTCCTCCCGGACGGCGGGGCACGAAGTTCATCGCGAGTTCCGCACGCAAAGAAGGCCACTTAATGTGGCCTTCGTCTTGCGCAG
>CABSNS010000080.1:0-6183 GCA_902479105.1 uncultured Collinsella sp.
TGTGGGGTCACCGCGCGGTCCGCATCTGATGGTGTCGACGTCAATGGTATACGGGTACATCATCGACGTCTTCAATACAGAAAATATCAGTGCGGAATGTTCTGAAAACTAAGTCCAGCACGGGCCCTGTGTTACCACCGCAGGGGGGTGCGATTCCTAAATCGCTCACTTTATCTAATAAGATATTTAGCGAGGCCGGAGCTTTAGCTCCGGCCTCCTCATATAAGGGCTCGGCAAAGCCGAGCCACCAAATATATATCAGCCCCAGAACATGTTTGAGAACTGTGCCTGAAGTATGTATTTGCAGGCCCCGAATCGGTGTTGCCTCCCGGCGCATTCCGCAGGGGGAGCGATATTTTGCAGCACGAAGTGCGCAACAAAATATCGCTCATGCCCGAGGACGCGCCGGGAGGCAACACCGATTCGGGGCCGAACATATAGATTTACCAGCGCATTTATAAATTCGTAAACTTTTTTGAAAAAAGTGCTTGCACAGTTCTCGAATCATAGGTTATTATCTTCCTCGTTGAACGCGCGGGTCCAACAAAACGAACCGTGAATCAACAACATAGCATGTCGGAGTGGCGGAATTGGCAGACGCGCTAGCTTGAGGTGCTAGTGACCGCTTTTTTGGTCATGCGGGTTCAAGTCCCGCCTCCGACACCATCGCATTTGAGAAGCCTCTTCGGAGGCTTTTTTGTTACCGATAGACGGTGGGGTCCACGATGGAAACGCTTGAACGCAACGAGTGGGCAGACGTTGCCCAACTAGTCGAGATCACGAGCGATGCTGTCATCATCTGCGAGCTCGACGGAACCATTCTGCATGTGAATAATCGCTTACTTGGTTTGATGTGCGAAGAACGTGCCGATGTCGTCGGTGGAGATGTTAAAGACGTCCTGTATTCGTCCGCTTTTGAACGTGCGACGGAACATCGTCTGCCATTTGAAACTGATGGCTCCGAGAGCGAACTGATGCTCAAGCTGAGTGACGGCTCCTTTATCCCCGTCTTGGTTCGTGCAGGCTCCGTAACGCCTCCACGCATCTTTGGGCGCCGAGCGCCACGCGTCCTGGTGGCACTTCACAGTATCGAGGAGCAGTATTCTCACGACCGTCAACTCAAGCGTGCGTTATCGGAGCTCAGAGTGGCGAACAAGCGTCTCTCAGGCACGCTCTCGGTCATTATGAGCACTGTGGGCTCCGATGAGTTACCCAGTCTGCTTGATACCGTTTTAAACCAACTTGTAGGAACGCTCGATACTTCGGGTGCCGCTATCTATTTTTCTGAGAGCGGCGGTTTTAAGCTTCGCGGTGTCTCCAAGGAGCTGCACGACAGCTACCTGCCTGAGTTTTTGCCGTATGGTGCTGGCATTCCGACGTATGTTCTTCGTGAGTCGCGTGCCTGTCGCTTGTCGATTCAACAGGACCTTGAGGGTGATAAGGCCGCCTCCGGTATGTTTATGGACTTGGACAATCGTTCTAAGCACCTGTTGCGCATGCAGGATATGCCTCCGTACCGCAGCGAGATCTGTCTTCCCGTTTTTTACGGTACGCAGATTCTTGGCGTGCTGGAAGTTGGTTGGAAACGCCCTCAGGCACCGCTCGCCTATGACGTTAATGTGCTCGAGGTCATTTGCGATTACCTGTCTATCCAGCTGGTCGGCATGGCATCGAGCCTTCGCTCCCGTCGCACGGCCGAGCTTGGCCGCTCGCTCAATGTCTTGCGTGATGAGTTGTTTACCTTTCTAGACGATTCCGCCGCGGCTACCCAGGCGGTATCGTCCGAGATCTGCAATATGCTTAACTGCCATTTTTGCCCTGTTGAGTATGACGCCAGTCTGGATTCCTACGTCATAGATTTTGAAGGCGGCAGTCGCGTTGCTTTGCCGGACGATCCCGAGAAGCTTTTCTTTTCCACGACGGCGCCAGCGGCACGTCTGGGGGCTGGCCCTGATGGCTTTGAGGCATCTGTTTTGGGCGGTACGAGTGCCGAGGACCTTAAGCACGTCCGTATAACACGCGTTGACGAATCGATGCCTATGGGAGGCTGGCTTAGGGCGCATGGTCTGCCTTGTCAAGGTCTCTACGTCGACTCCGGCATCGAGGCGGGGCGCCCGCGCTCTGAGGGTGATGGCAAGCACAGTAACGACGCGATTGTTCCTGCTTCTGTTGCGAAGAGCCCGACGACGCGCGCGCTGCTGCTTCGTGATGGTAGCCAAGAGCCGATTGATGATCTTGAATATGACTACTTGGTGCACTTGGCGCATGACTTTGAACTGATCTACGAAGGCGAATCTCAAAAGCGCGAGGAGCGCCATATCGCTCAGACCCTTCAGATCGGCATGAGAAATTCCCTGGGGGATGTTCCGGGTATCGCAACCGATTCGGTGTACCTGTCGGCCACGAACTCGGCGTTGGTCGGCGGCGATTTCTATACGCTCATCCGTCTTCCCGACGACTGCGCCGTCATGATTTTGGGCGATGTGTCTGGCAAAGGCATTGAGGCTGCATCGATGTCCGCGCTCGTCAAGACGGCCCTGACGGCATATGCCTGGGAGGGCGCTGGACCGGCCCGCATGGCACGCTCCCTTAACAGCATGCTCATGGGCTTCTCGAGGGTCGAGACGTTCGTGACGGCCTTTATCGCCAAGATTGACCTTAAAGCCGGACGCGCAACGTATTGTTCGGCGGGCCATCCTCCGACCATGGTCATCAGGCCAGAGTCGATGCCGCTGGGTGGCGGCGAGGCCCGTGGGGGAGAGGTCGAGCTGCTTGGATGCCAATCAGGCGTAATCGGTGCCTTTGAGAGCATGGTGTACGAGACAGGCGTGTTTACGTTCGCTCCTGGCGACATGCTCTTCATGTATACGGATGGAACGATTGAGGCCCGCGACCGCACCGGAGCGTTCTTTGGCGAGCAGCGCTTGCGCGATCTTCTGCTTTCTGTTTCGGGGGAGGGTGTGTCGGGCATTTGCGGCAAGGTCTTGGGCGAGCTTGACCGATTTACCGAATCGGCGCTGGACGATGACATTGCATTAGTGTCCCTTGAGTTTTTACGGGGTCGTTCATAGACGACGCTGGGCGGGCTGAATCCGTACGGTTGGGGAAACGAATGCATCGAGTGGGCTTTTTTGGGGAACCATGGTCGTATGAATGAGTGGAATGACATAGCGGTTTTGACGCCACCAGGCGATATCGACATCGCCACGGTGCCTGCGCTGCGTCGGCGGTTAGATGCTTTGATTGGCCGCGGCGTGCGTCGTGTTGTCATCAACTGTCAGGCTGTTAGCTTTATCGATTCGACGGGCTTGGCATTCCTGCTTACGCGCGCTCGTGAACTCATGAGGCGAGAAGGCCTGCTTTCGCTCGTCAATGCATCAGGTGAAGTTGTTCGCTTTTTGGAGATTGCTCGTCTTGTCGATATCCTTCATGTCGCGGGGCCGGCACGGGAGTCTATTCCCGCCATTCCGGTGGGGGAGCTGCCTCGTTGGAGTAAGAGCGTCGAGGTCCGTCAGGGTATCGAGAATCTTCCATACTACCGACATCGCATCGCTGAACTCCTTGAATCGCTTCCGTTGCGCCGTGACGAGCGCTACGATGTCGCATTGGCGTCGGGGGAGGCGCTGGGTAATGCCTATGACCATGCGGGCGGTATCGGGTGCGTCCTGACGGTTCAGGCCTATGGCGATCGCGTTGTGGTTGAGGTGCTTGATCGAGGTGCCGGCTATTCTATCGATGAAACGAGCGAGCCGGTCGCATCTGAGGACCGCGGCCGTGGCATCAAGCTTATGCGTATGCTTGTCGATAACGTGGAGGTTGCTCGTCGTACGGACGGCGCCGGCACGCGCGTGCAGATGGTGAAGCTGTTTAGCGGAGCGTTGGAATCGTGTGCCTAGCCAATCGCTTTAGCGAGTTTAGCTATTAAGAACATACGGCAGACAAGTTTTTTGAAAAAAGTACTTGCGTCTTTTGGACAACTCGCGTAAATTAATAACCCGCAAGCGGACATGGCTCAGTTGGTAGAGCACAACCTTGCCAAGGTTGGGGTCGCGGGTTCGAGCCCCGTTGTCCGCTCCAAACGCAATAGCCCGGCTACTACGGTAGCCGGGCTTTTTTGTATCCATCGCATGGGCTCGAACCCGAGAGGGAGCGAGCGTTTTGGGGCGTGGCTGTGGCGTTGTTTGCTGCGAATGTGCGCTTTGGGCGTATCATCGTGGGCATCTCGCAAAACCTCGTTGCAAGGGAGACTCATCGCATGGCTACAGAAAAGTCATCTTCGCGCTCATGGATGTCCGACGCTGCGATCTATCAGATCTACCCGCGCTCGTTTAAGGATTCGACTGGTTCGGGTCTGGGCGATATCGCGGGCATTACCCAGCAGATGGACTATCTTGAGCGGCTGGGCATCGAGGCCATCTGGCTGAGCCCGTTTTACCCTTCGCCTCTTGTCGATGGCGGCTATGATGTGGCGGACTACTGCGATGTCGACCCACGTCTCGGCTCGCTTGACGACTTCGATGACATGATCGCTGCGGCTCACGCGCGCGGCATCAAGGTCATCGTCGATATCGTGCCCAACCATTCATCCAACCAGCACCCCTGGTTCAAAGCCGCTCTTGCCGCCGGCCCCGGATCGCCCGAGCGCGCCCGTTATATCTTCCGCGATGGTCGCGGCGAGCATGGCGAGCTGCCTCCCACCAATTGGAATGCCAACTTTGGCGGCCCCGCCTGGACGCGTGTTGCGGACGGTCAATGGTATCTGCACATGTTTACGCCCGAGCAGCCGGACTTTGACTGGTCATGCCCCGAGGTTCACGCGTTCTTTTGCGACGTCCTGGCGTTTTGGAGCGATCGAGGCGTCGATGGCTTTCGCATCGATGTGGCGCACGGTCTCGCCAAGGATCTCGACCGCGATGACCTCGACCGGTGGCATCTCGCCGAGGGCGATGACATGGTTGACGACGGCGCCCATCCGCTGTGGGACCGCAACGAGGTCCACGAGATCTATCGCGAGTGGCGCCGCGTGTTCGACCGCTATAATCCGCCGCGCAGCGCCGTTGCCGAGGCGTGGGTGCTGCCTGAGCGCCAGTATCTCTATGCGCGTCCCAGCGAGCTTGGCCAGACATTCAACTTTGAGTTTGCCAAGGCCACTTGGACCTATGATGACATGCACGCTGCAATCGAGAAGGGCTTGAAGGCAGCCGTCGAATCCGATTCCGCCTCGACCTGGGTACTCTCCAACCACGACGTGCCGCGCGTGGCGACACGCTATGCCCTGCCGCAAATCAAGGCGACGCGCTACCACCAGATTGCGCTCGACTGGCTCTTGCGCGACGGGTCGTCTTATGACGAGGACCGTGAACTCGGCGAGCGCCGCGCGCGGGCGGCCCTTTTGCTTGAACTGGCGCTTCCGGGCTCAGCATACGTGTATCAGGGTGAGGAGCTCGGCCTTTTTGAGGTGGCTGATATCCCGTGGGCTGCACTCGAAGACCCTACTGCGACCAATACGCACGGACCGAAGCGTGAGAAGGGGCGCGACGGCTGTCGTGTGCCCCTGCCGTGGGTGGCGGCGGACGATCCCGCGCATGGCGGATCGTTTGGATTTTCGCCGGCAGACGCCGATGCGGCGCCCCATCTGCCGCAGCCTGCATGGTTTTCCGATTATGCTGCCGATAGGGAAGAAGTGGACCCGACATCGATGCTTGCGCTCTATCGTGACGCCCTCTGGCTGCGGCGCAAGCTGCGCGGGTGCGCCAACGATCTTGCGTGGCTCGATCTTGACGGGCGCACCGGTCTTGCGGATGGTGCCGAGGGCGCTGAGGGCGGCGTCATCGCCTATCGCCGCGATAACGGCTGGGCGTGTGTGACGAACTTCGGTGCAGCACCCGTGGAGCTGCCGGCGGGCAGGGTCCTGCTCACCTCATCACCGCTTGCAGACGGCAGGCTCGCGCAGGACAGCTCTGCCTGGATCATGCTCGGCGAGATGTAGGGGCCTCTTGCGGCGAGTTTGCGTTTGCCTGCGCCTTCCGTGGTGGCTGATGTCCTCGCGAGGGTCGCGAGGGCGTCGCAAAACTTTTTAAAAAAAGTTCTTGCATAGGATGCGGGCATCACGTAAGATTAATCCTCGTAAGCGGACATGGCTCAGTTGGTAGAGCACAACCTTGCCAAGGTTGGGGTCGCGGG
>CABSNS010000081.1:0-6161 GCA_902479105.1 uncultured Collinsella sp.
AAATCAAAACCACCCCTAAAAGGGGTGGTTTGCTCTTAGGGTATAACCCTTGGATTTCCGGCACGCGTCTAAAGGCGCCGGCCCTCACGGGGTTCGGGCCGCACTGCGGATTGACCCGTGACGGGCCGGTCAAACCGGCGCTATTTACGCCCCGGCCCCCTATCGAAGGGGTCCTCGCACTCCTTGACGCTCAGCCGGTCGATCGCGATGTCGGCCTTCTCCTGCTCCCGGATGTACTTCGCGATGGTGGCCTCGTTCAGGCCGACGGTGGACACGTAGTAGCCCTCGGCCCAGAACTTCCTGTTGCCGAACTTGTACTTCATGTTCGCGTGCTTGTCGAATATCATCAGCGAGCTCTTCCCCTTCAGGTAGCCCATCACGCTCGATACGCTGTACTTCGGCGGTATCGCCAACAGCATGTGGACGTGGTCGGGCATCAGGTGCCCCTCGATGATCTCTATCCCCTTGTACTGGCAGAGCTTCCTGAAGATCTCCCCAAGGTCGGACCTTATTTGGTTGTAGATGACTTTGCGCCTATACTTCGGCGTGAACACGACGTGGTACTTGCACATCCACTTCGTGTGCGACAGGCTGTAGGCCTTCTGGGCCATACGCCACCACCGCCCTCTCGACTCGGATTCCTTGCGGCCTGAACAATCGCAAGTGTCCGGCGAGGGGGCGGCTTTGTAAAGCCGTTTGGCCCCACCCGCATAGCGGGTGGTTTCTGATGCGGCGCGCTGCGCGCCCCGCACAGGCTAAAGCCCGTAACGAAAGGGCGCTGACCTTCTGGTCGCGCCCTTGAAGTTGAACGTCAGATTGTCCAAATGCGGCCCGCGCAGCGTCGAGCCGTTACGCGGGTTGGTAAACCCGCGTAACTACCTACTCCCGTGCTCCGTACTGCTCGTAGTAGGCGTCGATGGCGGTCTTAAGCTCGTCATCGATAACGACCTTGCCGTCGATCTCGTGGTTGTAGAGGGTCTCGACGACCTCGGCCATGGAAACGATGCTCGCGACGGGGAAACCGTACTTGGCCTCGATCTCCTTCTGGGCGGTGGTCACGCCACCCTTGCCGACCTCCATGCGGTTGAGGGACACGATCAGGCCCTTGATCTCGACATCGGCAGCAGCCTTGACCTTGGGATAGGTCTCGTCGATGGACTTGCCGCTGGTGGTGACGTCCTCGACCATGACCACGCGGTCGCCGTCCTTGGGCTCATAACCCAGCAGGTTGCCCTTGTCGGCGCCGTGGTCCTTGGCCTCCTTGCGGTCGCAGCAGTACTTGACCTCCTTGCCGTACAGCTCGTGGTAGGCAATTGCGGTCACGACGGCCAGCGGAATACCCTTGTAGGCCGGTCCAAACAGCACATCAAAGTCGTCGCCAAAGTTATCGTGGATGGCCTGGGCGTAATACTCGCCCAGCTTCTTGAGCTGGTAGCCCGTCACGTAAGCGCCGGCGTTCATAAAGAACGGGGACTGGCGGCCGCTCTTGAGCGTAAAGCTGCCGAACTTAAGAACGTCGGACTCAACCATAAACTTGATGAACTCTTGCTTGTAAGCCTCCATGCGGGCTCCTCTCGTAATTGCGTACGTGCTCTTCAGTTTAGCGCAGGCGAGGCGTCGATGTGGGCGCGCTTTGGGGCCACGGCATTCTGTAAAGGCTTTGTCAGGGGGAATGGTTTTCCGAACAATGGGGTTGACATGTCAAACCCCCTCATCAAGAATACGGGCGGATTAAAAAGGGGTACGAGATGCCCAAAGTGCGCTGCGCTCAGCCTTTAGGAGGTGTGCCATGGAAGGCAGTCCTAGTCGAAAAACCTGCATGTCGCCCTCGGCACGCCGCGAGGACTCCGCACACGCATAAACGCCACCGGCAGATCGCCAAAACCACCGCAAAGGCGCGCTGCACCCTTTGTGGGCTCAAGAGCTTGACGTGAGCGACATCTAGGTTTTTGAAGCAAATACGACACGTACGCTAACTCCCCTCAACAAGGAGGACCCTATGCTGATGCTCAAAACCGTCACGGTACTCGAAGCCATCTCCAAGCGCCGCCGCACGGCGCGCCCTGCCGCTCATACCGGCCTGTCCAAGAACACCATATTCGCCGCCACCCATAGTGCCGAGGACGCCCTCGTACTGCTTGACGCCACGGCAAACGGCCTCACCGTCGAGCAGGCAACTGAGCGCCTGAACGCCGTCGGCCCCAACACCATCGAGGCAACGACCAAAACGCTCGCCCGCCGCATCGCCGACGCGTTCATCGATCCCTTCGCCGGCATCCTCGCCGCGCTCGCGCTGGTCTCGCTCTACATCGACGTGCTCGCCGTACCCGAGCCGCAGCGCGACCCCTCCACGGTCATCGTCATCGGCATCATGCTGCTGGTATCGGGCGGTATGAAGTTTATCCAGGAAGCCCGCAGCGGCAATGCGGCCGAGGCCCTTAAGGACCTGGTCTCCAACACTTGCACCGCCCTGCGCGACGGCGGGCGCATCGAGATCCCCTTCGACGAGCTCGTCCCCGGCGATGTAATCCGCCTCTCTGCCGGCGATATGGTGCCGGCAGATGCCCGCATCATCACCGCGCGCGACCTGTTTGTGATCGAGTCCGCACTCACCGGCGAGAGTGAGGCCGTCGAGAAGACCACCGCCGTCACCGTCGTCGAGGGCGCCGACGGCTCCGCACTGCCACTCTCTGCCTGCAAGAACATCGTCTTTACCGGCACCTCCGTGCAAAACGGCGCCGCCATGGCGCTTGTCGTTGCCACCGGCTCGGACACCTACCTGGGCGGCATCGCCAAGATGCTCAACGGGCACGGCGAGAAGAGCGCGTTTGACCGCGGCGTCTCGAGCGTCTCCATGCTGCTCGTACGCCTCATGCTCGTTATGGCGCCGGCCGTCTTTGCCATCAACGCCGCCACCAAGGGCAACGTCATCGACGCGCTGCTGTTCGCCACGAGCGTGGCCGTGGGCATCACGCCGCAGATGCTTCCCGTTATCGTGACCACGAGCCTATCGCAGGGCGCCAAGGACCTCGCCCGTCGCCAGGTTATCGTCAAGGAACTGCCGGCGATTCAAAACCTCGGCGCGATGGACGTCCTGTGCTGCGACAAGACCGGCACCCTCACCGAAGACCGCATCGTGCTCGAGCGCTATCTCAGCACCGACGGCAACGAAGACGCACGCGTGCTGCGCCATGCATTTTTGAATAGCTTCTTCCAAACCGGCCTCAAAAACCTTATCGACCTGGCCGTAATCGACCGTGCCGATGTGACGCCCTCGACCGTCGTGCCCGATTCTATGCTGGGCCAGAGTCTGCGCGACCGCTATACCAAGGTCGACGAGGTTCCCTTCGATTTCTCGCGCCGCCGCCTGAGCGTAGTTGTCGCCGACGCCCAAGGCAAAACCCAGATGGTTACCAAGGGAGCTGCCGAGGAAATGCTCGAGATCTGCTCCTTTGTCGAGGTCGATGGCATCGCCCAGCCACTCACCAACGAGAACCTCGCCCAGATTCGCAAGCAGGTCGCCGGACTTAACGCCGAGGGTCTGCGCGTGATTGCCGTGGCGCAGAAGACCAATCCGCGCTGCGTGGGCGAGTTTGGCATCGCCGACGAGTGCGACATGGTGCTGATGGGCTTTTTGGCCTTCCTCGATCCGCCCAAAGCAAGTGCCGCGGGCGCCGTCGCCACCCTCGAGGCCAAGGGCGTGGCGGTCAAGGTCCTAACCGGCGACAACGACCGCGTCGCCGCCACCGTCTGCGAACAGATTGGTATCGATGCGAGCAACGTCTTGCTCGGCTCCGAGATCGATGCGCTCGATGACGCCGAACTTGCCGAGCGCGCCGAGAAAACCCACCTCTTCGCCAAGCTCTCGCCGCTGCAGAAGGCGCGCCTGGTACGTGTCATGCGCGAGATGCTCGGCCACACCGTGGGCTTTATGGGCGACGGCATCAACGACGCCGCCGCCATGCGTGCGAGCGATTGCGGCATCTCGGTCGATTCGGCCGTCGACATTGCCAAGGAATCCGCCGATATCATCTTGCTTCAGAAGGACCTGGGCGTGCTCGAGCGCGGCATCATCGAAGGCCGCCGCACTTACGGTAACCTGCTCAAGTACCTCAAGACCACGGTGAACTCCAACTTTGGCAACGTGCTGTCCGTGACCGTCGCGAGCCTGTTCTTGCCGTTTTTGCCCATGAGCGCCCTGCAGCTGGTGCTGCTGTCGCTGGTCTACGAGATCGTGTGCATCGCGCTGCCGTGGGACACCGTCGATGACGCCTGGACTGCCCGCCCGCGCGCCTGGGACGCCGCGTCCATCAAGGGCTTTATGCTCGAGCTGGGCCCCGTGAGCTCGCTGTTTGACATCGTGACCTTCGCTGCGCTCTTCTTTGTGGTGTGCCCCGCCGCCGTGGGCGCGAGCTGGGCCGAGCTTGCCGCCGCGGGCAACGTCACGGGTATGGCGACCTTCGCCGCGATCTTCCAGAGCGGCTGGTTTGTCGAGTCCATGTGGTCGCAGACGCTCGTGATCCACATGCTGCGCTCGCCGCGCCTGCCGAACCCGTGCGACCACGCCGCCCCCGCGCTGTGCGTGCTCACCGTCCTGGGCTTGGCGCTTGTCACTTGGCTGCCGGCAAGCCCCATCGCCGATGCGCTGGGCCTCATGCCGCTGCCGCCGAGCTTCTTCGCGCTGCTCATCGGCATTGTTGCCGCCTACATCGCACTCACTCAGCTGGCAAAGCGCCGCTACATTGCACGCCACGGCGAGCTGCTGTAGCAAGCAGACGGAAAACACCCTGCCAGTTGCCGTTACCACTACCACGGCTGCCGACGCCGCTGCCGTTGCCTCTGCCGCTGCCGCAATCTATCCCCTCAGCAATTGCGGTGAAATAGTTCCTGTTTAAAGCCGCGTGACTTTAATTTAGGGACTATTCCACCGCAACTTATTGGGAAATTAGCTAGTCCTTGGGCGTCCAGGACCAGAAGAAGTTGATAAGGGCCACACGCGAGGCGGTATCGGTCTTCTTGTTGATTGAGGAAATGTGGCGATAGAGCGTGGAGCGCGAAAGGAAGAGCGTTGTGGCGATGTCCTGAACGCTCTGGTCCGAAACGACCAATACCTCAAGAATATCGCGCTCGCGCTCTGTAAGCCCAAAGGTGGCGACGAAAGCATCGAGGCGTTCATCGGACGTGAGCTCCGCTGCCTCCACGGGCTCGGGGTCGGAGCATGTGGGCGCAAGATCCCCACCAAGATCGTCGGTGGCAAGCGGCAGGCCATCCTGCATCACGGCATCATCGGCTCGTTGCCCCAACTGCCCCAGCAGCGTAATCGCAATGCCCACAAACATCACGAGCGCCGCACCGACCGCAGCCAGCACGTTTTGACTCGAGATGATCGCCACCGCCGGCGCCGTCACGAGCATCGAGCACACGTTGTTGACGACGCGACCCATGCACGGCCAAAAATATGACCAGCGCGCATAGAGCGAGACGGCGGCATATTTTGTGGTAAAGAACACCACGAAAAAGCCCGAGCCCAGATAAAAGATGATCGTGGCAGCAAGCTCGTTGCCGCCATTACCATCGACGATGAGCACAAAGAACGAAAGCGTGGACAGTATGGCGGCACATGTCATGCCGATATTCATATACGAGCGGCCGTGCAGGTCAAATAGTGCGCCAGCGACCAACGAGCTCACGACAAGCAGCAGGCGCGGCCAATCGCCCAAATCGACGGCTCCGACAGCATGCAGGGTCGTGAAGCCCGCGTTGAGAGCGGCGAATACGCTGGAAAGATACGCCGTCGCCACGGTCAGGCGAACTACGGCGCGACGGAATGCCGCCTTTGCCTCGGGATCGTCATGCCACTTGGCGCCATATTCCAGAGCATCTACCGAAAGCCCGGCAGCACTGGGTTCAAAGTTGGGATCGGACTCGTCGCGCAGCTTGGCGCGTCGGGCACCGTGGAGCAACGCCACCTGCGCGATCGCACAGACGACCAGAACAGCCTGCTGAGGAATGCCGACAGGCATCACCATGTGGTTGAGAACCTGCACCAGAACGCCCATGGCGTAAGAAAGTGCAGCGGCGCGCGCCAAGCAGGGCGTTCGCGCAAAGCGCCTCGCAAAATTTGCATGGGCAGTCGATCCGCAGTAGCCCCTGTCTCTTAT
>CABSNS010000082.1:0-6143 GCA_902479105.1 uncultured Collinsella sp.
ATCTACACCGTCTAATTCGTCGGCAGCGTCAGATGTGTATAAGAGACAGAGATGTTACAGATTGAGATGAACTGTTCGGCTGCAAACCTAATGTCTCGATCTGTAACACCAGGCGGGGAATTTGACCTCTAACTGTTACAGATTGAGACAAACTGGTCGGCCAAGTTCGGAACCAACCACAAAGGTGCCTGTCCCCTTTGTGGCGGTTTGCGCAGGTAGAACGGTAGGTTCGTATATATGAACCTACCGTTCGCTTTGTTTTTGGACGACGATTACGCTGGATGACTTTAGGTTTGCAAGAAAGGAACGACCATGAGGTGGACTACTGCTCGAGCGCTTTGCCGCCGGCTGACGGTTGCCGCGGTGACCCTCGCGATGGTGACGGGTTCGTTTCCCGCGGGCGCGTTTGCCGAGGCCCTCAACACCGATAGCACTTTTGTGCAGACGGATAACGGCCAAGCGGACGACGCCGCTTCCGCCGATTCGGCTGACGCCCAAACGTCAGACTCTGCTTCCGCCGGCCCCGCGCCCGATGCCGGTGCTGCCGGCCCCACAGCGCTCGATGCCGGTGACACCCCTACGCCCCCGGCCTCCGAGATTGCATCGGCGGCGGGCCTAACGGGCGCCGGACAGACCGAGAGCACACCTGCGGGTACGCTTGCCACCGATCTTGTCGAGGGCAAGGAGCTCGCCGAGCAGCAAAAGCAAGAGGAGGCTTCCGGCACCGAGGCGACCTGGAACGAGGAACTTGAACTCTGGGCAACCTCGAAGGGCGCCACGGGCGTAAAGGGCGAATACGATGATGGCTACGCGGCCGGCGAGCAGACTCCCGCGCAGTACTACTTCTCGATCGATAGCCTCACCAACGAAATTTCTATCGAGTATGGCGACGCGGGCATTACCACGTTGGAGGTGCCCTCGACCATCGACGGCAAAAATGTCGTGAGTCTTAAGGGCATGGGAAACGCTGCGCTCACATCAATTACGTTTGTCCCCGATTCGCATATCCGCTCTGTGGGCGGTTTGGGCGGCAGCAGCATCAAGGAAATCGCACTGCCCGATTCGGTTGAGGAATTGGGCTGGAATGCGTTTACCGGAAGCAAGACACTTCACACGGTGACCTGGCCCAATAACGCGGCCTTTACCACGATTCCCGAGCAGGCCTTTGAGGGCTGCGAACAGCTTGACGACAATGTGGTGACAACGCTGCCACCTTCGGTTAAGACTATCGACTATCGTGCCTTCGCCAATTGCGGCGTGCCGCAGTTCTATGTCTCGGACACAACGGTACTCACCTTTACGCAGATCAACGTGCCGGGTACGGTGGAGCGGATTGAGCGCTATGCCTTTGACGGGTGCTCGCATGTGTCGTCGGTGACGATTGGCGATGGTGTCAAATCTATCGGGGCGCTCGCGTTCGCCTCTCTTGATCCTGCGATTGCCGGCAAAGAGATTGTGCTACCCAAAAGCGTGGAAATGATAGAGTGGGGAGCTTTTGAGAACACGAGATACGGAAACGAGACGAACCATAATGCCGTTGCCCTGCGCGTGATGAACCCCGATCTTCAGTTTGGTGAGGCGGGCTATCCGGGCGACTATAATGAGCGCGTGACAATCGATGGCGTAACGTATGCGATTCCCTTTAGTGAAGGCCAGACCATCTATGCCTATGCGACCGATTCGGCTGGCAACCCCTCGATGGTCAAAAAGCTTGCCGATGCCGTGGCCGATCGCAAGGACTCCGTCGATTCCTCGAAGCCTGCCTACACGTTTGAGTGGATGGGCGAGGCGGCCCAGGTGACGGGCAAACTTCCCCAGAGCGCGACGGCTACACTCGTGCAGGCGGGGCAGTCCACGCCGCTGGCGGTTGGCGATGACGGCAGCTTTACAGCGGACGCACTCTCCAAGACAGCAGCCACCCTGCGCATTTCGCTCAGCGGTTACTATGACATGGTGCTGGCGCGCCCGGGCGACCAGATGACGGGCACATGGAATATCGGAGAGATTAAGGCGGAGGACTTTACCAAGATTCCGACTTCGCGCGCGATTGAACTCAATGTGGCCTATCTCGAACCGGTCGCAGGCCAGGATAAGACCGAACGCATTGAGCTCGATAGTCTCGATAACATCGATCTGACGGTGAAGAGCGGCGGCAAGACGCTTAAGCCTGCCAAGGGCGACAAGGAAAACGACTTCCGTATCCAGGGTACAGCACTCGTGGTGTCGCAGGCCATTGCCGACGCGGACCAGGATCTGGAGATAACGCTCGAGCCCAAAGACAGCCTCAAGCTGGGTGGGGCGACGGCGACGGTGAAGCCTTCGGCCGGCAAGGTCGATATCGACTTGAAGCCCTGGGGCACGGCGACGGTCACGACCAAGGGCGACTACCAGGGTGCCAACCGCGTGCTGGTGTTCCGTACGTCCGACGGCAAACTGGTTGCCGACGGCGTCACCTATCTGATGGGTTACGAAGACGATGGCACCACGCCTATCATGAAGGCCGAGACGCCGCGCCTTAAGGCCGGTTCGTACACCATCGTCGCCTTTAACAAGACGAGCTACGACATCCAAGCAACGAGCTATTCCACGTTTAGCCGCCTAGGGCTGACCGTAGGTAAGCATATCACGCAAAAGCAGGTGAAGATTGAGGACGGCAAACAGCTCGACGTGACGCTCGACGTCCCCACGTTTGACGTGGAGACGTATCGTGCCGAGCGCGGGCTGACGGCGGGCTCGGTTATCGCTGATTCGTCCGCGGTCGTTGGCGCGGAGACCGAGCTGCGCATTCATTACGAGCTCAAGGACAGCTAGGCTGCCAAGATTGAGATTCCTCTGGCCAAGGATGCCGTCGAGGACGTGTCCGCAGGCGCTCGCGAAGCCGGCGCCAGCTCCGATGCCATGTGGGCTAACACAACTTGGGAGGGCGACAACCTCGTTCTCGATATGAAGAAGGGCATGGGCGCCGATGTGTTTGTGCGCTTTAAGCCTAAGGCCGCGGGCATCTATGCCGTCTCGCCGCTCATTACGCTGGGCGAGGTGACATTGCCGCTGGGAAGCACGACGCTCGAGGTTAGCGGATCGCGCATCGAGGTCGACAGCACCGACGTTCACAGCCTACTGGGCAATGTGGCCTACGTATACGCAGCGCCCGGAAAAAGCGTGCAGCTCACCGTGGGGACGGGCTCGTCGGCTGCAAAGTACACCGGTAAGACCAACAAGCTGGGCCGTGCCAAGATTGAATACGACCTGCCGCAGGATACGCTTGCCGCCGAGCGTGTGACGCTCGAGGCGCGCGTGGGCTTGACCGATGTTGCCGCTGCTGCTGCCGAGGTAACGGCTCGCAATTATGTGCGCTATGTTCCGGGTGCTTCGGTCTGGAACTTTGATGTGACGTATCGTGGCGGTACGCAAAACCTGGTCAAGGACGGCAAAGACACCGGCAAGGGTCTGTGGACCTTCCATCATCTGCCGCAAAAGAAGAACGCCTACTGGACCTTTGACATCACGCTCGAGGTGGGAAACGAAGAGGCGGCCGACACGCTTGACCTGTACGTGGACTGCGTGGATGGCAAGACGGTGACGATTCCTCTGACTCAAAAGTCGCGCGAGGGCACCCGTGTGCGCTATGTCGCGGAGTATGTGGACGAGGGTTACCTTAAGCTGCTCGACGAGTTTAACAAGGCGAATGACTCGACCTATGTGAACTGCGGCAACTTTGAGCAAATCTTTATGCCGCAGACCTACCGCATCTCCAATGCTCAGCTTATGACCATGCTGAGTTTTGACGCCAACGCTTCGGCCAAAAAGCATTCCGCCGCGGCCGAGGAGCGCCAACAGGAGTTCTCGAATGCCGTGCAGCAGTGGCACGAGTATATGATGGATAACTCGTTTAATGATGTCGACGAGGCCTTTAACGACGCGATTGACCAGATGGTCGCCGATGCGTTTGCCGAGGAGGACAAGGACGGTAAAGAGGACGAAGCCCAAGGTGGAGCTGCCCGTAAGGCTCGTCGCGCCCCTGCCGCCAGCGACGGTGGGGGTGATGATGCTGGCAACGACGAGGCCGCGCAGTTTGCGGCTGAGCTCAAGGCCGCGGTCGGCGGGTCGGCGGCGCTGCTGACCCAGCAGGGCGACAGCTATGGCGTCAATGTGGACAAGATGATCTTTGAGGATGCTTACGGCACCAGCGAGGATTGGTATCAGGAACTCGCGGCGGCCCCGGGCGCGAACGCCGCGGATGCGGCCGCCATCAAGGAACTCGTCGACCATGCATCGCGAGCGGAGTTTATTGCCCAGCGGGCCGAGGATCTGGTGGGCCAGTCGATGGGTATCGGCCAGCTCAACCAATACGGAAGCTGGAATGACGCAACCGCTGCGGCGCTCAACAAGTGTGCGGGCATTAAGGCCAGCGAGTACAACGGCCAGTCGACGAACGGGTTTAACGATTTGGGCCAGGCGCTCGGCAGCTCGCTGAGCTACAAGGCGGCTGACGACGATACCGTCAAGGGCTTTAAGGTCGCCGCGCCCGATGGCGAGCAGACGGCCTATATAGAGTCGGAGTTTATCGAGAACTCCAATAACAACAAGAACCAGGCGCTTCTGTTTAACTCGATCGCCATGCAGTGCGACATTCTGGACAACCTGTACGACAACTGGAATGTGGTCCATAGCCTCAACAACTCCAAGGTGCGCGGATGGCTCATGGCCTGGAAGCTCAACGGCGACGTGAGCGCCCATATGAAGCTCATCCGCACGATCCGTTCGCTCAAGAGCTATAAGATCGAGTGCGAGATGTTCGGACAGGTCTTTAAGACCGATGCGTGGAAGGCGGCCGGCCAGGCGTTTCCCGCGGCGACCCAGGGCATCGGCATCTTTACCGGCATTTACGGCGTGAACGATGCCAGCAAGAACTGGGAGAACGTGAACGCCCGTATGCAGAAGGTGAAGGGCGAGCGCGAGGGCTATGAGCTTCAGCATACGCGCTTGCTTGCCAAGCCCGAGAAGACCGAGGACGACTGGAAGTGCATTTACGCGCTGCGCGACGCCATGGAGAAGGCGCGTGCGTTTGAGGATCTGCTGTATCGCCAGCTCTGCCACGACAGCACCGATGTGGCAGTGGGCTCCATTATGACAATCGCCGGCGTGCTGACGGCCGGTTCGGCGGGTACCGTGGTGGGCGCTGCCTATGACGCGGCTTCGACCAGCGTAGGTTCGGAGCGTGCGATTAAGCTGACCAATGCCGAATGCGCCTACGATGTTGCCTGCGAACAGGTGGAGCGCGCGTGCCAGAATCGTATTACGGTCAACTGGGGCGAGCTGACCGATACCGAGGTCTACAAGGCCAACAAGGACGGCTTGATCTCGGACGAGAAGATGCAGTCGATCTTCGAGGCGCGTTATCGCAATGTGGCTGCCAAGGCCGCACCCGACCCTGCGGGCGTGGTGTACGAAGGCCTGCTGTCCAATACGGTTGGAGGCGCGACGGTTGAGCTGTGGAGCGCCGACGATGCGGCCGGTACCAATGCGGTGCGTTGGGATGCCGAGGAGTATGAGCAGGACAATCCGCTTGCGACGGGTGCGGACGGTGCTTACAACTGGAATACGCCGACCGGCTGGTATCAGGTGCGCGTGACCAAGGACGGGTATGAGGAGGCGCGTTCGGCTTGGCTGCGCGTGCCGCCGATTCAGACTGAGGTGAACATTGGCTTGGTGTCGACGGCGGCACCCGAGGTGGCTTCGGCCCATGCCTATACCGATTGCATCGAGGTTGAGTTTGCGCAGTATATGGATGCGAGCGACGATGCCCTGGTCGCATTGTGCGCGCAGGGCTTGGGCGACGTGACGTATACGTGGCTCGACAAACAGGACGATCCCAATGGCAAGCCGCTGTCGCGCGTGCTGCGTATTCGCTATGCCGATGCGCGTGAGACGGGCTCGACGGTGGCGTTTGAGCTCGACGGTGCTCGCAACTACGCCGGCACGGCCATGGCGCGCTGGGCAAGTGGCGAGCTTGCCGTGGGCGTTCGTGCCGACAAGCTCAAGCTCAACGTGGAGCAGGCCGTGACCATGCTTGAGGGCGGTGACTTTGAGCTGGTGGCGCACGTGACCGATAAGGCGGGCAAGCCGTTTGCGGGCGCCAAGGT
>CABSNS010000083.1:0-6105 GCA_902479105.1 uncultured Collinsella sp.
AGGAGTCTCGTGGGCTCGGAGATGTGTATAAGAGACAGACATCGAACAAGCGTCTTGCACTTGCTAACAAGGAGTCCCTCGTTGTCGGCGGTGACCTGCTGATGCCGTTGGCGCAGCCCGGTCAGCTTATTCCAGTCGACTCCGAGCACTCCGCCATCTACCAGTGCTATCTGGGGGAGAATCCGCGCGAGGCTCACTGCATTTGGCTCACTTGCTCGGGTGGTCCGTTCTTTGGCCGTACGCGCGACGAGCTCAATTGCGTGACACGCTCCGATGCGCTGGCACACCCCACGTGGGCCATGGGTGCTAAGATCACCATCGACTCTGCGACCCTCATGAATAAGGGCTTGGAGCGTATCGAGGCGATGCACCTGTTCGGGTGCGATCTCGACTTTATCAACGTGGTCGTTCAGCGCCAGTCAAAGATCCACTCGATGGTCGAGTATGCGGACGGCTCTGTGATGGCACATCTTGGTGCGTCCGACATGCGCATTCCCATCCAGTTCGCGTTCTCGTATCCCGAGCGGTGGGATACCCCAGCGCCTCGAATCGATTTCCGCGAGCTCGGGCAGCTTACGTTTGATGCTGCCGATATGGACACATTCCGCTGCCTGGCGCTGGCCGAGCGTGCCGGCAGAACGGGCGGCACCATGCCGTGCGTGCTGAATGCCGCCAACGAAGTTGCCGTCGATGCCTTCCTGCACGATGCCTGTACCTTTACCGATATCGACCGTATCGTCGAGTCGTGCATGGATGCACACGATACGCAGGCGGTCGCATCCTTTGAGCAGCTTCGCGATATCGATACGTGGGCTCGTGCCAAGGCCGCCGAGGTGCTCGCTGCAACCCGCTCTTAATCATAAGGATTGCTTTTCGTTTTATGGATACTGTTCTGAGCGTTCTCTCCTCAGTCTTTTGGGGCCTTTTGATGCTATCCGTCCTCGTGTTTCTGCATGAGGGCGGCCACTTTTTGGCGGCCCGTGCGTGCGGCGTGCGCGTCACCGAGTTTTTCTTAGGCCTACCGTGCCGCTTTGACATTCATCGTACGTCGCGTCGCATCGGTACCAAGTTTGGCGTGACGCCGCTGCTGCTGGGTGGCTATGCCGCTATCTGCGGTATGGACCCGACCGATGTCTCGTGCGCCGACCGTGTGCTTGCGGCGATCTATCGTCATGGTCGCGTTTCGGTTGCAGACCTTTCCGTCGAGCTGGAACTGCCCGAGGAGGATGTTCTCGAGGCTTGTGCCTTGCTTTTGGGCTGGGGTTCCATTGCGCCTTGGTACGAGGAAGGGGAGAAGCCTTCACCCAGCTATTATCCGGTTAGGTACCAGACGCTGCCGCGCGATGCTGCAGGATATACCACCTTTGACGGCCGCAAGTTCGATCGAGAGCATGCGACTGCCGAGGGCGATGTGTGGGAGCTGCCGGTCACTGCTTCGGAGTTCTTCGAGCAGGAGCGTTCGCATACCTATCTGGGCCAGGGTTTTCTCAAGCGTGCCTTTATGCTGCTCGCGGGCATTCTCGTCAATATCCTGACGGGCTTTTTGCTGCTTATGAGCATCTACTCTATCGCCGGCGTATCGGTGCCGGTCGATAGCAATGTGATCGGTCAGGTTGAAGAAGGCTCTATAGCCGCCAAGGCGGGCATTGAGGCCGGCGACGCAATTCTTAGTGTCGATGGCGTGTCCTGCTCCAGCTGGATGGATGTGTATGATGCCATCGGCAAGGCTGCCGGTCAGGACGATATCGCCATTGAGTACCAGCGCGACGGTAAGAAACTTTCGACCTCGGTCGCGCTCAGGGAGGGCGAGCGTTTGGGCGTTTATGCCTCCACGCAAGTGGTCCATTTGGACCCCATTACGTCGGCGCGCCTGTCGTTCTCCTATGTTCAGCAGACTGCCGAGGGCGTTATGCGTCTGCTGCAACCGCAGCATACGATGGAGATACTCGATCAGTCCAGCTCGATTGTTGGCATCAGCGTCATGTCTTCTCAGGCGGCTGCCGCCGGTCCCGCGACATTCTTAACGTTTGCCGCGCTCATCTCGTTCTCGCTGGGCTTTATGAACCTGCTGCCCATTCCGCCGCTCGACGGGGGAAAGCTGGTTATCGAGATCATTCAAAAGGTCGCCGGTCGCGAGCTGCCACTCAAGGTGCAGACAATCGTCAGTTATGTCGGCATCGCGCTCTTTGCGCTGCTGTTTGTCTATATGCTTCGTTCCGACGTCCTTCGATTTATTTTGTAGGGGAGTGTTTGGATTGTCTTTGTCCCATCCTTTGCCGCGCGAGCTGACGCGCCCCGTGTTTGTGGGCGACGTGCAGATAGGCGGCGGCGCTCCGGTGGTGGTTCAGTCCATGACCTGCACCGATACCGCCGACGCCCAGGCAACGCTTGCTCAAGTGCGTGCGCTTGCCCAGGCGGGTTGCGATGTTGTGCGCGTGAGCGTGCCCACTGAGGCTGCGCTCGAGGGCTTTCGCACGATTTGTGCGGAGTCTCCGGTGCCGATCGTTGCCGATATCCACTTTAACCATAAGCTCGCCATTGGCGCCGTGGAGGCCGGTGCCGCTAAGCTCCGCATCAATCCCGGCAACATTGGCGATTGGGCCAAGGTCGATGCCGTGATCGATGCCGCGGGCGCCGCTGGGTGCGCGATTCGCATTGGCGTGAACGCCGGCTCGCTTGAGCAGGATATCGCCGAGCGCGATGACCTTACGCAGCCCGAAAAGCTTGTGATGTCGAGCGAGCGTTTCGTCAAACATTTTGAGGATCGCGGCTTTACCAATATCGTGCTTTCCGCCAAGGCTCATAGCGTGTCCACGACGCTTGACACCTATCGTGCCCTGTCGCGCGAAATCCCCCATGTTCCGCTTCATTTGGGCGTGACTGAGGCCGGAACCAAGCTCCAGGGCACCATTAAGAGCTCTGTGGGCCTGGGAATTTTGCTTTCCGAGGGCATTGGCGACACCATGCGCGTCTCGCTCACGGCCGATCCGGTCGAGGAGCCGCCGGTCGCCTGGGGTATCCTGCAGTCGCTGGGTCTTCGCCGCCGTGGCCCCGAGATCGTATCGTGCCCCACGTGCGCTCGCTGCCAGGTTAACCTCATTCCTATCGCCGAGGAGGTCACCGAGCGGCTTAAGAACTACTCCGCGCCGCTTTCGATTGCCGTGATGGGCTGTGCGGTCAATGGCCCCGGCGAGGCCTCTGACGCCGACTTGGGTGTTGCCTGCGGACGAGGTCAGGGCCTGCTCTTTTCGCACGGCCAGATCATTGGTAAAGTAGCTGAGGACCAAATTGTCGACGCGCTAATGGCCGAGGTCGACAAGCTTATTGAGGAGAAATAAATGACTCGAGCAATGTATATGTCTAAGCTTTATGCTCCGACGCTCAAAGAGGATCCGGCCGACGCCGAGCTTGCGAGCCATCGCCTGCTGCTTCGTGCCGGCATGATTCGCAAGGAGGCCGCCGGTCTCTATTCCTATCTGCCGCTTGCTTGGCGCTCGATTCGCAAGATCGAGAACATCGTGCGCGACGAGATGGACGCTGCCGGCGCCCAGGAGCTCATGATGCCCATCATGGTCGATGCCGAGCTGTGGCGCGAGTCCGGCCGTATCGATGCCTATGGCAAGGAGCTCGTGCGCTTTGATGACCGCCACGGACGCGAGTTCGTGCTTGGTCCCACGCACGAGGAGACCGTGACTGCTCTGGTGCGCAATGAGCTGCGTTCCTACAAGCAACTGCCGGTGAATCTCTATCACATCCAGGACAAATTCCGCGACGAGTTCCGTCCCCGCTTTGGCCTGATGCGCGGTCGCGAGTTCATCATGAAGGACGCCTACAGCTTCTCCGCCACGCAGGAGAGCCTGCAGGAGGAGTACGACAAGATGAAGCAGGCCTACGCCAACATTTGCGAGCGCTGCTACATCAAGGCCCTGCCCGTCGTCGCCGATTCCGGCGAGATCGGTGGTGACACCTCCGTTGAGTATATGGCGCTGGCCGAGGCCGGCGAGGCTTCGCTGGTCTACTGCGACGATTGTGGCTTTGCTGCCGATGACGAGGCTGCAAGCACCAAGGTCGTTGTGACCGAGGGCCCCGGCGACGGCACGCTCACCAAGGTCGAGACTCCGGGTATGGGCACCATTGAGGCTGTTGCCAAGTTCTTTGGGTTCCCCGAGAACGGCACGCGCAAGTCCCTGGCGCTCATCGACGCCGAGGGTAAGCCGGTTGTGGCCATCGTTCCGGGCGATCACGAGCTCAACGACTGCAAGGCCGAGCACGTCTTTGGCAAGGGTTATCGCATGATGACCGACGAGGAGCTCCAGACCTACGGTCTGCACAAGGGCTTTATCGGACCGGTTAACCTGCCCGAGGGTATTCGTCTGGTCTGCGATGAGAGCCTGCGTGAGTCCAAGCAGTGGGCCTGCGGTGCCAACGAGGTCGACTATCACTTTACCGGCGCCTGCCCCGAGCGCGATTTTTCTGTCGACGAGTGGGCCGATCTGGTCACTGTCGTCGCCGGTGATCCCTGCCCGCACTGCGGCAAGCCGCTCTCTGCTGCTCGCGGCATCGAGGTCTCCCAGGTGTTCCAGCTGGGCACCAAGTACTCTGAGGCCATGGGTGCCACCTTTATGGACGAGGATGGCAAGGAGAAGCCGCTCATCATGGGTTGCTACGGCGTGGGCGTGTCTCGCTCGCTCGCTGCCGTCGTGGAGCAGCATAACGACGAGCACGGTATCGTCTGGCCGGTCTCCGTTGCCCCGTACGAGGTCGCGGTGATTCCGCTCGACCCCAAGAAGGAGGAGTGCGCTACCGTCTGCGACCAAATCGTCGAGGGTCTGTGCGCCGAGGGTATCGAGGTCGTCGTCGACGATCGCGATGAGCGTCCTGGCTTTAAGTTTGCCGACAACGACCTTATGGGCTTCCCGTATCAGGTGATTCTGGGTAAGCGCGGCCTTAAGAACGGTACCGTTGAGCTCAAGGACCGTGCTACGGGCGAGCGCGATGACGTGGCGATCGACGAGGTCGTTGCCAAGGTTGCCGAGCTTGTTAAGGCAGCCCGCCGTTAATCGACGATTTCGCTTGTAGTTCGATATGTGGGACGGCCCCGCATTTCTCCAATCGGGGAGATGCGGGGCCGTCCTATTATCTTGTAGCATCCTCGATATCTAAAAGGAAAACCCCACAGCCCATGCGAGCTGCGGGGTTTCCCTTTGTGCCTCCGATGCGAAATGAATCGCTCAGATATTACTGATAATCGACGACGTCGATCCAGTCCTTAAGGAACTCATCGTTCACGTTGCGCTTACGAGCGAGCTCGGAAGCGGCAACGATGCTCGTCCACTGACGCACGACCTGCATGGGCATGTCAGCGCGGTCGCAGTAGAGCTCCAGGTAGGCCTCGGCCTGGTCCTTGCTGTTGAGGGCAAAGAGCAGGTAGGTGGTGGCAACGTCAGCAGCAGGGGAGCCCTGGGTGGCGTGTGCCCAGTCGCACACATAGAGCTGGCCATCGTCGCCGACGATGACGTTGGAGGGGTTGAAGTCGCCGTGGCAAACCTTGAACTCCTTGGTCATGCCGTCCAGACGCTCCTGAAGGTTGTAGCGCGTGGTGGCATTGAGCTGATCGAGGCTGTCGATCATGCGGGCGAACTTGTCGCGCTGACGGTTGAGCAGCGGGGAGGTGTAGCCGTGGATCTCGATCTGGAGGTCGACGAACATCTCGAGGTACTCACCAAAGCGCTGGGGCTCGGCAGCCATCTTCTCGGCAAGGGTGGTGCCCGGAACCTTCTCGGTCACGAGCGCCCAGCCGTTGGCGTTCTCGAGCTGGGAAACCTCGAGAGCCTTGGGGCTGCGGATGCCGCACTCATTGATGCGGGCAAGATTCAAAGCCTCGTTGAACACGTCGGAGACGGGCTTGGTCTCGTTAAAGACCTTGACGATCTTGTCGCCAAGGTCGTAAACGACCTTGTTGCCGCGACGGACGAGCTCGGTCTTGGAATCGGGGAGCAGCATGATTGCATCCTTTCAACGATGCGATAGAAGCAACGGCGGGGGCGTGCGTTCACCCGTGCCCCCCCGCCGCAAATAACCGCTAGTTTTTAGCACGGTTATTTG
>CABSNS010000084.1:0-6066 GCA_902479105.1 uncultured Collinsella sp.
CAGGCCAAGGACATGGGCTACGACATGACGCTCATGGGCACTGACGGCATGGACGGCCTGCTCTCTGTGGAAGGTTTCGATACCTCTCTTGCCGAGGGGGTACTGCTCATGACCCCATTTTCTGCCGACGACGAGAAGAATGCCGACTTCGTCAAGGCCTATAAGGATGCCTACGACGAGACGCCTAACCAGTTTGCCGCCGACGCCTACGATTGCGTCCACGCCATCGCCGAGGCCATCGACAAGGCGGGCATCGATATTACGGCCGATGGTGCCGACATCGCCGGCGACCTTGCCAAGGCCATGCGTAAGGTCAAGATTGAGGGCCTGACGGGTGAGCTCACGTGGAACGACGAGGGCCAGGTCGAAAAGCCCGCTACGGCCTATGTGATTCAGGATGGCAAGTACATCGCCGCCTAAGTGCATATAACGACACCGGTGGGGCCGTTTTATTCAGGGCAAGGACGCCTGTAACAGAACGGAAACATTACTTTCACACAATAAAGTGGCTAAACTGCATAAACCGACAGGAATACGCATAATTATGGATAAATGGACAAAGAAAAAGAAAAGTTGAAATAATCGCCACTTTTCTCAACTAAAGCGTCTACTATTTTGCGAACGCCGAACACGGCGAAGGATGGCCTGTCGGGTAACCGAAACCCGACGAGATTTGAGAGGAGAGCCGCATGTCGAGCCTCACCGGTAAGTCATTGAACCCTGTTATGAATCGCAGGAGCGTTATCGCGAGCGCAGCAGGTCTGGGGGCGATGTCCATTCTAGCTGGCTGCTCCTCCAACGGCGGCGACAGCGGTTCCGCTTCGAGCGACGCTTCGTTTAAGATCGGCACCATCGGCCCGCTGACCGGCGCCAACGCGTCCTACGGCAAGTCCGTTACCCAGGGTGTCGAGCTTGGCTGCAAGGATTTCTCGACCAAGGAGCTGCCGCTTGCCAGCAAGGCCGAGGACGACCAGGCCGATGGCGAGAAGGCCGTCAACGCCTTCAACACCCTGCTCGACTGGGGCATGCAAGCCCTCGTCGGCCCGACCACCACGGGTGCGTCGGTTGCCGTTGCCGCAGAGTGCGGTAACGACCCCAAGACGTTCATGATCACCCCGTCCGCGTCCTCTGAGGACGTCACCGACGGCAAGGATTGCGTCTTCCAGGTTTGCTTCACCGACCCCAACCAGGGTGTCAACGCTGCCAAGTTCCTGGCGCAGAAGTATGCGGACGAGAAGTTCGTGCTGTTCTATAACTCCGGCGACGCCTATTCTTCGGGCATCGCAGATTCCTTTAAGGCCCAGGCCGCTGAGTCCAAGCTCGAGATTGTTGACGAGGAGACCTTTAAGGACGACTCCGCCACGAGCTTTACCAACCAGCTGACCAAGGCCAAGCAGGCCGGCGCCACCATGATCTTTGCGCCGATCTACTACACGCCGGCGTCCGTCCTGCTCAAGAACGCCAAGGACATGGGCTACGACGTCAAGATGATGGGCTGCGACGGCATGGACGGCATCCTGGGCGTTGAGGGCTTCGATACCTCTCTTGCCGAGGGCCTGCTGCTCATGACCCCGTTCTCCGCCGACGACGAGAAGAACGCCGACTTCGTCAACGCTTACAAGGATAAGTACGGCGATACCCCCGACCAGTTTGCCGCCGACGCCTACGACGGCGTGCACGCGGTGGCCGAGGCCCTCAAGGAGGCCGGTCTTGGAGTCGACGCCGATCCGACCGAGGCCGCCGAGAAGCTGTCGAAGGCTATGCTCAAGATTACCGTTGACGGTCTGACCGGCAAGCTCACCTGGAACGATAAGGGCCAGGTCCAGAAGGAGCCCACGGCTTACGTCATCACCGACGGCAAGTACGTACAGGCCTAATTGGCCGCCTTACATAGAGCGGTTTTGATCCCAAGCAGGGGAGGTTTTGGCCTTCCCTGCTTGCTTGGTATCTAGGGACGATGTAACGTCCCTGTTTCATACATCAACTGGAAACCTATTCGAAAGGGGGATGTGGAACATGACGGTCTTTATCCAATACCTGGTCAACGGCCTGTCCATGGGCAGCGTCTACGCCATCATCGCGTTGGGCTACACCATGGTCTACGGTATCGCCAAGATGCTGAACTTCGCTCACGGCGACGTCATCATGGTCGGTGCCTATGTCTCGTTCTGCGCCACGTCGTATCTCGGCCTCCCGGGCTGGGCATCTGTAGTTCTCTCTTGTGTGGCCTGTACCGTTCTCGGTGTTCTCATTGAGGGTCTGGCCTATAAGCCGCTGCGTCAAGCAGGCCCGCTGGCCGTTCTGATCACGGCCATCGGCGTGTCTTACTTCCTGCAGAACGCCGCGCAGCTTCTGTGGGGCGCCACGCCCAAGAACTTCACTTCGCTCGTCACCTTCCAGGTGCCGGAGTTCTTGGCCAAGTTCAACGTAAGCGCCGTCTCGCTCGTCACCATCGTCGCCTGCCTGGTTATCATGGCCGGCCTGATGTTCTTTACAGGTAAGACCAAGATGGGCAAGGCCATGCGCGCCGTGTCCGAGGACAAGGCTGCCGCTCAGCTCATGGGCATCAACGTCAACCGCACCATTTCGATGACGTTTGCCATCGGCTCTGCCCTTGCCGCCATCGCCGGCGTGCTGCTGTGCTCCTACTCGCCGGTGCTGCAGCCCACGACGGGTGCCATGCCTGGCATCAAGGCCTTCGACGCCGCCGTTTTCGGTGGCATCGGCTCCATCCCCGGCGCCTTTGTCGGTGGCATTCTCATCGGCATCATCGAGGCGATGGCGCAGGCCTACATTTCCACGAGCCTTGCCAACTCCATCGTCTTTGGTGTTCTGATCATCGTCCTGCTCGTCAAGCCTGCCGGCCTCTTAGGCAAGTACGTCCCCGAGAAGGTGTAGGTGAGCGGTATGAAGTTTCTTAAAGACAAGCAGACGCGTCACGACTTTGTTACGTACGCCATGTGCCTTGTGGCGTTCGCCATCGTGTTCTTTATGCAGTCTAACCACATGATTCCGCGCATGATCGCCGGTCAGCTGGTTCCCATCACGGCCTATATCGTCATGGCTATTTCCCTCAACCTTGTCGTTGGCATCGCGGGCGACCTGTCGCTGGGCCATGCGGGCTTTATGAGTGTCGGTGCCTACACGGGCATCGTCACCGCGGTAGCCCTCGAGAGCGCCGTTCCCTCCGATCCGGTGCGCCTTATCATCAGCATCGTTGTCGGCGCTATCGCCGCTGCCGTCTTGGGCTTCTTGATCGGTATCCCGGTCCTGCGCCTGAGCGGCGACTATCTGGCCATCGTGACCCTGGCTTTTGGCGAGATCATCAAAGAGATCGTCACTTGCCTCATTGTGGGCGTCGACTCCCGTGGCCTGCACGTGATCTTTAACATCACGGGCAACTCTACGATCGACGACCTGCACCTGCTCGAGGACGGCACCGCCATCATCAAGGGCGCCCAGGGCGCCTCGGGCGTGTCGACGTATTCGACCTTCCTCGCCGGTGCCATCCTGGTCATGGTCGCACTCGTGATCGTGCTCAACCTGGTTCGCAGCCGTACCGGCCGTGCCATTATGGCCGTGCGCGATAACAAGATTGCAGCCGAGTCCGTAGGCATCTCCGTCACCGAGTACCGCATGATTGCCTTCGTGGTTTCCGCTGCCCTCGCCGGTGCTGCCGGAGCCCTCTTCGGCGGTAACTTCTCGCAGCTCTCCGCCACCAAGTTCGACTTCAATACGTCGATCCTCATTCTGGTGTTCGTGGTCCTGGGCGGCCTGGGCAACATGCGCGGTTCCGTCATCGCGGCGGCGTTGCTCACGGTGCTTCCCGAGCTGCTCCGTCAGTTCTCGGACTACCGCATGCTCATCTACGCCATCGTGTTGATCCTGGTCATGATCTTTACCAACAACCCGCAGCTCAAGGCGTTCTTCGGTCGCGTCAAGGACCGCTTTGCTTCCAAGAAGGAGGTGGCAGCCGATGCCCAGTAAGTTTGAGTTCAACAAGGGCAAGATGGTCCCGTATCCTTCTGGCGCCATCGTTCCCGACCGCGACCTGGGCGAGCGCCCGGCACTCGAGTGCATCCACCTGGGCATTGAGTTTGGCGGCCTTAAGGCAGTCGACGACTTTAGCCTGACTATCGGCAAGACCGAGATCGCCGGTCTCATCGGCCCCAACGGTGCCGGTAAGACCACGGTCTTCAACCTGCTCACCAAGGTGTACCAGCCCACGCACGGCACTATCCTGCTCGACGGTGAGGATACCTCGGGCAAGTCGGTCTATCAGGTCAACCGTATGGGCATCGCCCGTACCTTCCAGAACATTCGCCTGTTCAACACCATGACGGTGGAGGATAACGTTAAGGTCGGCCTGCACAACCAGGAGCGCTACTCCGGCTTTGAGGGCGTGCTGCGCCTGCCGACGTATTGGAAGCACGAGAAGGCCGCGCACGAGCGCGCCATGGAGCTGCTGTCCATCTTTGATATGGAGCATCTGGCAAACGAGCAGGCCGGATCGCTGCCTTACGGCGCTCAGCGTCGTCTGGAGATCGTTCGCGCGCTTGCCACCAACCCCAAGCTACTGCTGCTCGCCGAGCCTGCCGCCGGCATGAACCCGTCCGAGACCGCCGAGCTCATGGAGAACATCGTCAAGATTCGCGACACCTTTGGCATTGCCATCATGCTTATCGAGCATGATATGTCGCTCGTCATGAATATTTGCGAGGGCATCTGCGTGCTCAACTTTGGTAAGGTCATCGCCAAGGGCACGGCCGAGGAAATCCAGAACAACGACGCTGTTATCGAGGCGTATCTGGGCAAGCAGGATAAGGGGGAGAACTAAATGGCAGAGCCGATGCTTTCCGTCTACAACATCAACGTCTGGTACGGCGCCATCCACGCCATCAAAGACATCTCCTTTAACGTCAACGAGGGTGAGATCGTGGCCTTGATTGGCGCCAACGGTGCCGGTAAGTCCACGACGCTTAAAACCGTTTCGGGCCTGCTGCGTTCCAAGACCGGCTCCATCAAATTTATGGGCGAGGACATTACCCATACGCCTGCCGACAAGCTGGTGGGCAAGGGCCTGGCTCAGGTCCCCGAGGGCCGTCGCGCCTTTTTGCAGATGACGGTCGAGGAGAACCTGGAGATGGGCGCCTACACGCAGCCCAAGTCCACGGTGGCTCCGGGCCTGGAGCGCGTCTATGAGCAGTTCCCGCGCCTGAAGGAGCGCCGTCGCCAGGTCGCCGGCACCCTTTCGGGCGGCGAGCAGCAGATGCTCGTTATGGGCCGCGCCCTTATGAGCAACCCCAAGCTGCTCATGCTCGATGAGCCCTCCATGGGTCTGGCGCCGATTCTGATTGAGCAGATCTTCCAAATTGTTGAGGACCTGCACAAGGCCGGCACCACGGTGCTTCTGGTCGAGCAGAACGCGCAGATGGCGCTCTCGATCGCCACGCGCGGCTACGTGCTCGAGACCGGCAAGATCACCATGACTGGCACGGGCCAAGAGCTCTTGCACGACGATAACGTCCGCAAAGCCTATCTTGGTGGTTAATCCATTCAACAAAGGGGCGCTGACTATCCCGGTCAGCGCCCCTTTTTAAGTTGCGGTGAAATAGGGACTAATTGGGGGTTCCAGACGCCAAAACAGTCCCTATTCCACCGCAAATTCATGGGAGCGTGCGACAATGCCCGTCCCAAATTAGCAACCCTGCACCAAGATAAGGCCCCGTTCTGGAGTGTTTCGGAACGGGGCCTTGGCGGTTGGGGGCTATTGGGTTTTGTTCGCTAGTCTACCTTTTGTCCGCATGTTGGGCAGAACTGGGCTTCGGGTACGAGCGGGGTTCCGCAGTGACGGCAGAAGCGGGCGGGCTCGGCCGGAGCTGCCGGTGCCGTCGGCATCGCAGGTGCTGCGGGTGCCACGGCGTTCTGCTGGGCGCGCTTTTGGCGACGACGCTGCTTGCGCTGGGGCTTGGGCGTTGCGGCTGCCATGCCGTTTGCTGCCCTCGTGCGCTTCTTGCGGATGCAAAGGATAACGATCGCGCCACCGATGATGCTGTCTCTTATACA
>CABSNS010000085.1:0-6061 GCA_902479105.1 uncultured Collinsella sp.
GTATGTGCTGACAGATAGGTCGATCCGGCGGGAGAGACTGCTCCCGCCGACTTTTTCTTTTTACTAGAGGAAGGGCTTACGATGAAAAACGTTCTGTGCTTTGGCGACAGCAATACCTACGGCTATGATCCGGCGGGCATGCGCGACGGCACCGCGGTACGCTATGCGCACGATGTGCGCTGGTGCGGCGTGGCCCAGCGCGACCTGGGCGAGGGCTGGCACGTGATTGAGGAAGGCCTCAACGGCCGCACGACGGTACGCGACGACATGTGCCATCTGGACACTAATCTCAACGGCATCCGCGCGTTGCCGATGCTGCTCGAGGCTCATAAGCCGCTGGATGCGATCGTGATTATGCTGGGCACCAACGACTGCAAGACGGTCTTTAGCGTGGGGGCTGCCGATATCGCTGACGGTGCCATGGCGCTGATTCGCACCGTCCGCTCGTTTCCCTGGACCGAAGCCGCGCCCTGCCCGCGTATTCTGCTGATGGCGCCTATCAAGATTAAACCGCAGATCGCCGATGTGTACATGACCGACTTTGACGAGCGCTCCGTCGAGGCCTCGGAGCATTTTGCCGAATACTATGCGTATGCTGCTAAACAGTTTGGCTGCGACTTTTTGAATGCCGCTGATTTTGCCGAGCCGGGCGATATCGATTATCTGCACATGATGCCCGAAAGCCACGAGAGCCTGGGCCACGCCGTGGCAGCCAAGCTCCAAGAGATGCTTGGTGAGTAGCGCGACCCAAAGCAGTACAGAAGTTCCCCTTGCGACGGCTTGTTTCGTTGCTTTGTCTCGATCTGTAACAGTTGTAAGGCCGAAAACGGGCTAGATGTTACAGATTAAGATTATCTAGGTCGATATCGGTCGTTTCTCTCGATCTGTAACATCTAGGGTCGATTTTGCCGAGTTACTGTTACAGATCGAGATTTTCTTCTCAGCGGAATTTGAATGTCTCAATCTGTAACAGGTGGGCCGAAAAATGGACTCTAACTGTTACAGATCGAGATATTTGCAGGAACCGCCACAAAGGTGTCCTTTGCGGTGGTTTTGGGCTGCGAATCTTAATACTGCCACATGTGGTTGACAGGGCCGGAGCCTTTGCCCATGTTCAGGCCGGCGGCCAGAGCGCCGGTTAGGTAGGCCTTGCCGGCGTTGACGGCGTCGGCAAGATCCATGCCCTGAGCCAGCGCGCAGGCGATGGCGGACGAGAGCGTGCATCCGGTGCCGTGCGTGTTGTCGGTCTCGATACGCTTGTGGCGGAACCACGTGGTGAGCGGATCGCCCAGATGGTTGCCCTCGTCATCGAGCGGCGCGGGCTCTGCTAGCACATCGTTGGCCTCGTTGACAAAATGCCCGCCCTTAACGAGGGACGCGCAGCCAAAGCGGCGGGTGAGGAGCATGGCGGCATTTTGCTGCGTGCGCTCGGAATCGACCTCGTAATCGAGCAGCGCTATGGCCTCGGGAATATTGGGCGTGATAACGGTCGCCAGCGGGAACAAGCGGCGCGTAAGCGCTTCGGCGGCGTCCTTTGCGATCAAGCGAGCGCCCGAGGTGGCGACCATGACGGGGTCGACGACGATATTTTGTGCGCTCCAGGCACTCAAGCGATCAGCGATAGCCTCGATAATCTCGGCAGAGGAGACCATGCCGATCTTGACGGCGCTGGGTCGGATATCGTCAAATACGGCATCGATTTGCGCCGCGACAATATCCGGGGAGATGTTTTGCACAGCGGTGACACCGAGCGTGTTTTGTGCGGTTATGGCTGTGATGGCCGTCTCGGCATACAGACGGTGCGCCGTGATGGTCTTGATGTCGGCCTGAATGCCGGCACCACCGCTGGAATCTGATCCTGCGATGGATAGAACGGCGGGTACCTTACTGCGATCCATGTTCGCTCCCTTGTTCGGTCGGATTCAAATGGGTCTTTAAGCCTGCATTATAAAGTTGCCCGGGCCAGCTGTATGCCGATCCCGGGCGGGCGGTGCAATCTTTACGCAAACGCAAGCAAAAGTTCACACGTCAACAATTGACGAACACCTTGTGACCGTTTGTGTCTCCGGTGACGAGTTAGTCCTCCATGCCGAGGTCGATCGTGGTGCCCTCGAAGATCTTGTTGACGGTGCGGACGGCGCACATCTTGCCACACATGGTGCAAGTGCCCTCGGTGGCGGCGGGGGACTCCTCGTAGCGCTTCTTGCCCGTAACCGGGTCGAGCGCGCACTCCCACATGGCGTCCCAGTCGAGCTTGCGGCGTGCCTGGCCCATCTTGTCGTCCATGTCGCGGGCGTGCGGCACCTTTTTGGCGATGTCGGCGGCGTGTGCGGCAATCTTGGTGCCCATGAGGCCGTCGAGCACATCCTGGGCGTTAGGCAGGCATAGGTGCTCGGCCGGCGTCACGTAGCACAGGAAGTCGGCGCCGGAACTGGCGGAGATAGCGCCGCCGATGGCAGCGGTGATGTGGTCGTAGCCCACGCCGATATCGGTCACCAGCGGCCCGAGCACATAGAACGGGGCGTTGTGGCACAGGCGCTTCTGCAGTTTCATGTTGGCGGCGATCTCGTCGAGCGCCATGTGACCCGGGCCCTCGACCATGACCTGGACGCCGGCGGCCCAAGCACGCTTGCATAGCTTGCCCAGCTCGATCATCTCGGCGGTCTCGGTGGCGTCGTTGGAGTCGTAGAGGCAGCCCGGGCGGCAGGAGTCGCCGAGCGAGATGGTCACGTCGTACTCGTGGCAAATCTCGAGCAACTCATCGTAGAACTCATAGAAGGGGTTCTCGTTGCCGGTGACCTCCATCCAGCCAAACAGCAGCGAGCCGCCGCGGCTCACGATGTTCATGAGGCGGCCGGTCTCCTTAAAGGTCTTGGTGACCGACTTGTTGATGCCGCAGTGAATGGTCATAAAGTCCACGCCGTCCTCGGCATGCGCGCGCACGACTTCGAACAGGTCGTCCTTGGTGAGCTTGACCAGCGGCTTTTCCATGTAGCCGATGGCGTCGTACATGGGGACGGTGCCTACCATGAGCGGCGTCTCGTCGATGAGCTGCTGGCGGAACTGGCGCGTCTTGCCCGAGTTGGAGAGGTCCATGATGGCGTCGGCACCAAAGTCCTCGGCGATCTTGACCTTCTTCCATTCCTCGGCGGCATCGGCCTTGTCGCCCGAGATGCCCAGGTTCACGTTGACCTTGGTGGACAGGCCCTCACCGACGCCAAAGGCGCGCATGCCCTTTTTGATGTGCACGATGTTGGCGGGAATGGCGATGCGGCCGTCGGCCACGCGCTCGCGGATGTACTCGGGGTCGCGATGCTCGCGCTCGGCGACCTCCTTCATCTGCGGTGTGATCTGCCCGGCGCGGGCGAAGTCGATTTGCGTGACGAGCTTGGGCTCGGTCTGTGTGCTCATTGGCACGGCTCCCTTCGTTGGCATTACCCATATCAGGTTTGCGGGTCAGGGCGGGCGCGCCCAGTCTCAGCCTGCCGTCTTGTCCTGCAAGCTCCCCGTTTATGTAATGGGCTCAAGTATAGCTCGAATGGGTACGATTGGCCTAACGAGCGTGCCTGTGGGGAGGCGTACATGGAAGACAAGCATCTATATCGAGAGACGCAATGGGATGTATCGGCCGAGGAAAGCCGTGCGCACCATGGGTTGGTCGCGATTGGTTTTGCGGTGCTTGCCGTGCTGGTGATTGCCTTTTGTATTTGGACGTTCGGCGGTCGTGGCGGCGCCGCCTGGGAGTTTGAAGCCGACGAGGGCCTGCCGATTATGACCATGAAAGTTTCTGGTGGCAACACGGTTGCCGCACCCGGCGACTATTGGTATCCGTGCGACGAGTTTGTGCAGCTGCAGCTGAGCGGCGGGTCTATTCCGGGCGAAGAAATCGAACGCGTGACGTTTGATGCGGCAATCAAAACACTCACGGTGAAGCTCAAAGATCAAGGGGGCGTGCCCACGACCATGGATATCGCTCTGACGGAGTGGCGTCTGGAACCTCCGTCGGGCGTTACGGTATCCGACGTAGAGCACGTTAAGATTACCTACCAAGATGGCTCGACGAGCGAGATTGCAAAGGCCGATGGCTTGGCGGAGTAATGGGGTGTTTGGAAACGGCGGGCCTATTGTGCCTGCGCGTTCATGAAAACCAGGGTGTTTTTGTCTGAAAGCTCGGGGATGTGCCGATAGCCGATATTGAATGCGGTGAGTTCGCTTGCATCCTCGAGCTTGTTTTCTGCCATCCACCGTACCATGGAGCCGCGCGCCTTTTTGCTGGCGGTCGACCGTTGGATGGGCTTCCCGTTGCGGATACCCTCGCCAAAGAGGCATGTGACGGCCGTGGCGTCGCCCGCGAGGTGGGGCAGAACGGCTTTGGCATACTCTACGCTGGCGAGGTTGACGATCGTGGTGTTTGAGCCTGCCGGGGCGATAGCCCGCGCGAGCTTGTCGCTCCAAAACGCGTAGAGGTCTCGGGCATCGTCAACGGCGAGCTTTGCGCCCATCTCCAGCCGATACGGTTCGACGGCATGAAAGGGACGAACGCACCCGTAGAGGCCGGAGAGGATCCACAGATGGTCTTGCAGCCATGCGAGCTGCGCGGAATCCATCACCTCGGGTGCCATGCTCTGGTATTGAATGCCGTGATAGGACATGACGGCAGGGGAGAGGTGGCGAGCGAGTGCGGGATTGTCGAGATCGCCGCTTTTCAGGATGGGCCCGAACTCATGCAGGGTGTTGAGGCAAGGCCCCAGCAGTTTGTCACTCACGTTCCACAGCGCCTGCAGGCCGCCGCTGCCTTCATTCCGCTCGATATCTAGCAGTGCGCGGTGGAGGCGAGCCGTCTCGCGCACAAAGGGTGGGATGCCCAGGACTTCAAAAGCATCTTGGGCCGCGCGCATCTGCTTGGCGGGCGAAATGATGACCTGCAGCATGAACTCTCCTCTGCCAAAAAAGAAATTGCGGTGGAATACGGTCTGTTTTGGCCGTTTATGGGCCAGTTTAGTCCGTATTTCACCGCAACTGATGAAGGGTTGGTTAGGCTCGCTCGATGAAGGCCTTGTAGCCGCGGTAGGCCTCGTAGATGTCGGCCTTGTTGGCGACCTCCCACAGGGCGTGCATGGACAGGACGGCAACGCCGGAGTCGATGACGTTCATGCCGTACTTGGCCATGATGTAGGCGATGGTGCCGCCGCCACCCGCGTTGACGCGGCCGAGCTCGCAGGTCTGGAAGTCCACGCCTGCCTCGTCCATGATGTCGCGGACGAGGGCCACGTATTCGGCGTCGGCGTCGTTCGAGCCACCCTTGCCGCGGCTGCCCGTGTACTTGTTAAAGCACAGGCCGCGACCCATAAAGGCGGCGTTCTTGGTTTCGAACTTGCCGGCGTAGCCCGGGTCGAAGCCGGCGGACACGTCGGAGGAGAGCATGCGGCTGCGGGCGAGTGCGCGGCGCAGGGCCAGCGGGCTATCCTCGCCGGCGAGCGTCATGATCTCGGCGACGGTGTTCTCGAAGAAGCGGCTCGTCATACCGGTGGCACCCACGGAGCCGATCTCCTCCTTGTCGACGATGAGCGTGATGCTCGTGCGCTCGACATTGGCCACATTGATCTGGGCGAGCATGGAGGGGTAAGCGCAGACGCGGTCGTCGTGACCATAGCCCAGAATCATGGAACGGTCGAGGCCCATGTCGCGGGCGGGGCCGGCGGGCACGACCTCGATCTCGGCGGAGAGGAAGTCCTCCTCCTCGACGCCGTACTGCTCCTTGAGGATGTCCAGGAACATCTGCTTGACGGGCTCCTTGGGGGCGTCCTTGTCGTCCTCATCGAACTTGACGGGACGGCCGCCCACGATCACGTCGAGGATCTCGGCGTCGACGGCGTCCTTGGCGGGCTTGGCCATCTGCTCGCTCGAAAGATGGATCAGCAGGTCGGAGATGGTAAAGACCGGGTCGTCGGCCTTGTCGCCGATATTGATGTCGACGGTGGTGCCGTCCTTTTTGCAGATGACGCCCACGAGTGCGAGAGGGGAGGCCACCCAGTGGTAGCTCTTGACGCCGCCGTAGTAG
>CABSNS010000086.1:0-6051 GCA_902479105.1 uncultured Collinsella sp.
GCGTCAGATGTGTATAAGAGACAGTGGTGATGTCGTCGATGGTCTTAATCTTGCGCATGAAAAACTCCTTAGCGGGTTTGTTTAAAACAAGTGGTTTGAAGTGGCTGGTCGGCCCGTGGGTTGCGGGCTAGTTAGATCGCGGGCTCAAACTATGCTGCGCTTCGAAGTCCTTCATGTACGAGGCCAGTGCCTGCACGTCTTCCATGGTTACGGCGTTGTAGACGCTGGCACGCATGCCGCCGACGAGGCGATGGCCCTTGACGTTTTGAATCTGGTGCTCGGCGGCGCCTGCAACAAAGGCCGCGTCGAGGTCGGCGTCGCCGGTACGGAAGGTGACGTTGGCGATGGAGCGGCTGTCGGCCTGCGTGGTGCCATGGAACAACTCGCTGTGCTCGAGCAGGTCATAGAGCAGATTGGCCTTGGCCCAGTTTCGCTCGGCCATGGCTGCAAGTCCGCCGGTTTGCTCGACCCAGTGGAACACCTTGCCGCACACGTAGATGCCAAAGGTGTTGGGCGTGTTGAGCATGGAGCCCTTGGCGGCCTGGGTCTTAAGGTCCATGTACTGCGGCGTCTGCGCAAAGGCAGGGCCGTCGGCGATGAGGCCGTCGCGCACGATGAACACGGTCACGCCCGCGGCGCCGGCGTTTTTCTGCGCGCCGGCGTAAATAAGCCCGTAGCGCTTGACGTCGAGCGGCTGCGACAAAAAGCAGCTCGAGACATCGGCGACCAGCGGTACATCGCCGCAGTTGGGCAGCTCGTGGTACATGGTGCCAAAGATGGTGTTGTTCTGGCAGATGTAGACGTAGTCGAGCCCGTCGCCTGCGGCCTCGGCGGCAATGCGCGCGTTGATGTCGGCCATGTCGGGGATGCGGTCGAAGTTGGTGTCCTCGGAGCTCGCGAGCAGCACGGCCTCGCCGTACTTGGCGGCCTCCTTGTATGCCTTGTTGGCAAAGTTGCCGGTCACGACGTAGCCGGCGCGGCCGCGGCGCATGAGGTTCATCGGGATGCCCGCAAACTGTAGCGTGGCGCCGCCCTGCAAAAACAGGACGCGGTAGTTGTCGGGGATGCTCAGCAGGCGACGCAGGGTTGCCTCGGCGTCATCGATGATCTGCTGGTACATGCTAGATCGATGGCTCATCTCGAGCACGGACATGCCGCAACCGCGGTAGTCCATCATCTCGTCGGCGATCTCGGCGAGCACGCTTGTGGGCAGTGCAGCCGGGCCAGCTGAGAAGTTGTGCACACGTGCCATCTTCTAGTTCCCCCTCGTAGTCGTTTGAACGTTCGGGATACTTTAGCACAGTGGAGCGCCAGGCGCGACCGCATCACAACAAAACCCGAGTGCGCCGCTATGATTTACAGGATGGTTACATGGGGGAGGGGTGCTTTACTCCTCAGGCAAATCCGAATCTGTGAGCGAAGGCATGAGGTTCTCTAGGCGCTTGATCTCTTCGTCGCAAATTAGCCACTTCCTGGTCACTACGACGCCAGTGTGGCGATGACGGCTTCGTCGCCGGCGTATATGAGGGTGTTGCCGTCGGGGATGATCGTTTGGCCGTCGCGCTTGAGCATCACCACAATAAACGGATGCTTGCCTTGCGGCACGTCGCGCAGGCGCTGGCCGGCCAGGCGACCGTGGGGAGTCACGGTGACCTCGCGCAGCGTAACCTCGGCACGCTCTTCGAACGTTGGGGCGGCCATCACCAGCAGATCGCCTTCCTGGATCACGGTATCGCCGTTGGGCAGCACCGGATGAGCGCCGTCGCGCAGCACCAGGACCACGAGCATGTCCGTCGCGCTGCCAATATCGGCGAGCGAGCGTCCGGCAAACGGATGAGCCGCACCTACCTTGAGTTTAACGAACGACATGCCGTCTTCGTCGCGGTAATCGTTAAAGGTGCGGCGCACGTCGCCTTCTGCATCGATCATATTGAGCTTTTTCGCCACCGCCGGTAGCAGCGAGCCCTGCACCACAATGCTCGACACGGCAATCACAAACACCAGGTCAAATAGGTCGTGTCCGCCGGGAACGCCGGCCACCACGGCAAAGAGACTAAAGACGACCGAAGCTGCTCCGCGCAGACCCGCCCAGCTTACGAGCGCAACCTGGCGAGGGTTCGTCCTAAACGGCGCCAGCAGCATGCCTACGGCGATGGGGCGGCTCACAAAGAGCATGAACGCCATGAGCGCCAGGCCCGGTAGCAGCATTTGCGGCAGGCGTGCGGGTGTAACGAGCAGGCCCAGCAAAAAGAAGATGGTCATCTCTGCCATCTCGGTGAGGGTGTCAAAGAAGTGCGCCATCTCGACTTTGCCGGTGATGTCGCTGGCACCCAGCACAATGCCGGCCAGGTATACAGCCAAAAAGCCGTTGCCGCCCAGGTAGCTCGGCAGCGCGTAGGCGACGATGGCCACGGCGAACAAGAAGATGGTCTGCGCGCCTTCGGCCGTTGCGTGTGCGCGCTCAATCAGACGGCTGGATGTCCAGCCGATGGCAAGGCCCAACCCCACGCCCAGGATGATCTGCTTGGTCAGCAGCACGGGAATGTCGATATTGCCGCCCGCCGCGAGGGTCGCGAGCACGGCGGTGAGCATGTAGGCGACGGGGTCGTTGGAGCCCGATTCGACCTCGAGCAGCGAGTCGGTGCCACCTCTCAGCGACAGGCTGTGCTCACGCAGCACGCTAAAGACGCTGGCCGCATCGGTCGACGCCACGACCGATCCCAGCAGCAGGCCGCCGATCCAGTCGAAGCCCAGCGCGAAGCGGGCGAACACGCCGGTGATGCCGGCAGTGATGACGACGCCGAGCGTGCTCAGCAGCACCGCCGGCGCGGCGACGGGTTTGGCACGGTCGATATTGGTGTTAAAGCCGCCGTAGAACATGATGAACAGCAGCGCCGTGCTGCAGACGGTTTCGGTGAGCGCGTAGTCGCTAAAGTCGATATGCGTCGGGCCGTTGACGCCCAACAGCATGCCGAGTGCGATAAAGATGAGCAGGGTGGGGAAGGGGAGTTTTTTGCCGACGGGTTTGATGGTCAGGCACAAAATGATGACGAGGCCGATAAAGAGAAGGATCTGGTTCATGGATAGTGTCCGCTCCTGGGTGGTTGGCGTGGCACGGTCAGTTGTCTGCGGTTATTTGTACCCAAAGATGGTGGGTTTATGGGGTTGGATTGCGGGCGTGCGCGATATCGTCATAGACGGCTGCCGTCTTTGCCTCTGCTCGGAAACCCTTTCCAGCTTTATTGCAACGGAGTACAATGGGTAACGTTTAAGTTCAACTTGAAGTTTTAGTTGCGGCACCGGGTTTCGGCCGCAATGCAAGGAGAGGCGTACCATGGCGATCTATGTGACATCTGATGCTCACGGGCACGTGCGTGCGCTTGACGAGGCCCTGTCTAAGATCTCGTTGACGTCCGACGACACGCTGTACGTGTTGGGCGACATGATCGATCGCGGGCCCGATCCGGTCGGCGTTATTAAGCTCGTGCGCTCGCTGCCCAACGCCCGCGTGCTCAAGGGCAATCACGAGCAGATCATGCTCGATGCCATAATTGGCCAGGATCCGCTCGATGCCGAGACCTGGGATATCAACGGTGGCTGGACGACGCGTGAGCAGCTCAACGACATGGAATTTGAGGCATACGAGGAGCTCGTGCGATGGATGGCCGCGCTGCCGCTCTACGCGGTGGTCGAGACCGAGGAGCGCCCGTATCTGCTGGTACATGCCGGTATTGAGACCGAGGCGGCGCGGGCGTTTTTGCTTGAGCATGGCGTCGATTGTGCCGATGGCGTTGGAGCGGTGGGTGCCGATCGCGAGCTGCTGCAGCAGATGCTCGCGGTGCAGTCGTCCGATGACCTGCTGTGGATTCGTCATGGCTATTGGGATGCGTCGACCGGGCTGCTTTCTGCCGAGGGCAAGGGCCCGGTCGTGGTGAGCGGTCACACGCCCACGGTATCGCTTGGGCGCTATTGCGAGGTCGGTGGTCTGGCGGGGCTCGATGAGGAATCGGGACGCGGACAGATCGTGCGCTTGGGCGGCGAGGACACTGCTGGTGTGCCCGATCGCATCGACATCGACTGCGCCGCCGCCACCGGCTCCGAGTTCGGCCGCGTGGGCATCCTGCGCCTGGACGACGGGGCCGAGTTCTATGCGAACATCAACCCGGGCGAATAATCGGTGCAAGTGGTAGCTAATTTGGGAAGGTTTTTTGACTTCTTTTGCCCTTCTGCCCGCTAATTGATTTCTCTGGGACGGGGATTAAATAATCATTTGGTTGCCCGCCGGCTAAGTGAGTAGACTTTTTTGGAAATGCCGAGCACCCAACATATTTGCCTCAATAAAACCGCAGGTCACAAACTTGTGCTCTGTCGGTGTGGTCGGGGATTCGGTAAAAACCTACTCACTTAGTTTTGCGTGATGAATATTGTCCGCAACGAGACCCCAGACGGGGTGATTCCATCGCAAATTCCGGTGACCGGGCAGCTAATTAGGCGCCGTACGGATTCCGGTCCCTCTCTATGCGTTGGCGGATGCGGCGGTACTCGATTATCAGCAGCACCAGGAGTAGGGCCATGATGGCTAGGTAGCTCGCCACAGCGCCCATCAGACCCAGCAGCTTAATCAGGATCACCGGCAGCACCACGCTTACGGCGAAGCAGATCAGGTAGATCTTGGTGACGTCTCCAGCGTGGCGTAGCACCGTGATGATGGCGTAGATAAAGTCGATGGCCGCGGTGACGCCGCCGGCGACGACCATCAGCAACGCCAGCGTACGGTAGCGCTCAAAGCTGAGGCCGTACATAAAGCTCATGAGGGGGATGCCGGGGCCTGCCATAAATGCGGCGCACACGCCGGTGATGACCACGATCAACGCCATAACGGCAACAATAATCAGGTCAAAGCGACGACGCTTGCGAGGATTAGCCCAAATGCTCGACAAGCGCAGGAGCTGCGGTTTATAGATAAATCCAATGCTCAACAGAATAGCCTGAGCCGGAAAGAACAGGGCATTAAAGTACAGCTGGTATTTGTAGGCCAGTGTGCCCTCCATCACAAACTTGGGCATGCTCTCAATTAGGTTGAACAGGAACAGTGCACCAAAGAGCGGGGCGCACTGGACAAACAGGTGGCCGACCTCGCGCAGGCTCACGCGGCGCGATTTTTCGGTCTCGAGCAGGGCAAGCGGCGCGGTGACCAGCACGAGCGAGGCGATGGCGGTGACACCCATGACCATGGCCGCGATGGGCATACTGCGCGTGAGGAACAGCGCCACGCTAAAGACCGCGATGACGCCGACGGAGCGTAGCGTTTGGCTCATGCCGGCCAGGTAGAGCTTGTCGGCCTGCTGCAGGCGGCCTTCGTACACGTCGGCGACGCCGTCGATCACCTTGTAGAGGTAGACGCCCAGGCCGATCGTCGCCATATGCGCGTCATAGCCGCGGGCGCTGCTGTAGAGCAGGCCGCAGCCTAGGGCTAGGGCTCCGCAGATCCAACGATTGAGCTGGTAGGAGGCGAAGGACGTCTTTTCGTCGATGTCCGATACCTGGAAATTGCGCACGCCGTAGTTGCATGCGATCATGATGAGCGTGCCGGTGACGAAGGCGATGGAGAACTTACCGGCCTCCTCGGCACCCGCGAGCTGTGTCGACACGATGGTGAGCAGAGGAAACACCATGCCCCACACGGCGGTGCCCAGGGAATTCCAGAGATAGTCGCGGCGGGTGGCGTGCTCCTCGTATTCCGCTTCCTGCATGGAGAAGCCGCCGCCGTAGACGGCGCCGAGCAGACGGTTCCACCAAGCGTTGACCATGCGGCGGACGGGGCTGGGCTCCCGATCGCGTTCGCGCCGGCGACGGCGCGTGGCCTGGCTGCTGTCGGGGCCGCCGGCGTTGCGCTGGCTCAGCTCCTGGATGCGCGCGAGCTCTTCGGCCGTGTGGGAGGCGGGGAACAGGCCGTTCTCGATGCGGCCGCCCTGGGCCTTCGCGGCGCCGTCTTTCGATGCAGCGGGGCTGTCTCTTATACACATCTGACGCTGCCGACGAATTAGACGG
>CABSNS010000087.1:0-6038 GCA_902479105.1 uncultured Collinsella sp.
GCAGCGTCAGATGTGTATAAGAGACAGCGCCCGGCCTTCGGCGGCGCGGCCTGCGGTGACTTTGGGGCAGCCCGGTTTTCCGTTGAGCAACGCCCCCACTCATAATGCTTGGGTCGGTGGGCTGATGTGTTGCGTCCCGTTGGGCTATAAGGTTGAAACGAAGGTTGACAGGCGGTGGAGACCTTCGTCCAGATTTTTGTCGGAGACGCAGTAGCTTAAGCGGACGTGGCCTTCGGTGCCGAAACAGTCTCCCGGGACTAGGGCTACGTTGGCCTCTTTGATGGCTTTGATGCAGAAGTCTTCGCTCGTTAGGCCGTATTGTTTGATGCTGGGGAAGGCGTAGAAGGCTCCCGCCGGTTCCACTACGTCGAGGCCCATGGCGTTTAAGGCTGCGAGTACACGTTTGCGACGAGCTCGGTAGACTTCGAGCATGGGGGTGGGGTCGACGGTCAGAGCTCGAGCTGCGGCGTCCATCTCAAATGAAACGGCGCTCGATACTAAGTATTGGTGGGCCTTTGCGATCTCGGCGATAACGGGGGTTGCCGCTGCTAGCCAGCCCAAGCGCCAGCCGGTCATGGCCCAGGGCTTGGAAAAGCTCTCGATGACCACCGTCTGTTCGCGTAGCTCCGGGTGACGCTGGGCAAATCGCTCGTAGCCATCCACGTAGACCAGGCGGTTATATACGTCGTCGCAGACCACGTAGATGCTCGCCTGCTCCGCCACGCGTGCCACGGCGTCGAGCGATGCCGCGTCAAGGATGCAGCCCGTGGGATTGTTGGGCGAGCAGATGACGATAGCCTTGGTCGCCGGCGTCACGCAAGCACGAAGTGCGTCCTCGTCAATCTGGAATTGCGTAGGCTCCGTATCCAAAAAGACCGCTTTGGCGTGGTTGGCCACGACGATGCTCTCGTATAGGCCAAAGGCCGGCGTGGGGATGATGACCTCGTCGCCGGGGTTGAGCATAGCCATGAATGCTGCCGACAGGGCCTCGGTCGCGCCGTCAGTCAGGATGACCTCGTCGGCCGAAAACATAAGGCCCGCGTCCCCCATGTAAGCAGACAACGCCTCACGCAGGGCGGGGCGACCGTTGTTGGGCGGATAGTGCGTGTCGCCGCGGTCCAACGAAGCGGTCACCTCGGCGCTAATCATATCGGGCGTGGAAAAATCGGGCTCGCCGAGCGCGAGCGCAATGCATCCTGGGTACTGGGCAGCGAGCGCGTTAATCCGACGGATGCCGGAGGGCTTGAGCGTGGCAAGCGAGGTGTTCATGGGCAGACGCATGGCGTTCCTTTCGTAAGGGTTGCACTAGGATAGCGCGGCGAGGCACCGCCAGACGGTGTAACCTAAACGGAAACCAACCGGAAAGGAGGCGGCATGGAGACGACCACACGCGGCGATGTGCCAAAAACGTTGCGAACCATTGCGTATATCAGCATTCCCGATAGCGCCGATCTTGAGTTTTTGCTCTGGGATCTGCAGGATGCCATCGCCGCCTATACTCAGCTTTCTGGCACCACGCTCCCCCGCCCGATCGATTTGGAAGCGGATGATGCCGGCGCAGTCGATGGCATCGTGCTGGCCATTGAAGATGTGGCTGACGATGAGACGTTGACAGCTATCGAGCAGGCGCTTGAGCGCTTTGGCGGTACGGGAACGCGCGTCTATGCCGCGATTCGAGCCGCACAGGAGGGCGCTAAGCAGGCGCGCGGGACCGCCGCTCGTCTGCACGAGGCATGTGAGCGCCATGACCAATTGTGGTGTGGCGGCGTTGTCGTCTGTGCCGGCAGCGGTATTGCGGCGCTTCGCCATTCCCCACGCATGGGCCTCTTGCGCCGACCATTTTCGGAAGCGATGGATAAGCTTGTGGGCGCTGTGCGCATGGGATGCTCCATTGAGCATGCGCAGCGACTTGGCGGCGGCAATGTCGTCAACGTCAACGTCGACGGCATGATTTGCGCCGAGCCAGCCGTGCCCGCGCCGGTCTGGCGAGGCGTTCTGAAACGTCTGGGCGCCCATGCTCAGTCAAATATCTAAATTAGAGAGCGGCCCAGTCAACGGCTTCGTGCCAGCACTCAACAAGGCGCTCCAGACGCCAAGCCGCGTTAGCGGGACTAGTTGACGGCAATACGACAGCCGCCAGACCCGTCCGCTCCTGTAGATAGCGCTTATAGAGGCGCCCCGCCGTACCACCGTTGCATATCACCTGCTCAATGGGAGCTGCACCGGTAATGCGCTCGATATGTGCCGGCACAACGTTGCGAATGCTCGCGTCACTCGAGCCCTTAATGTCGCAGCTCTCAATCACATCCCACAGGGCTACGCCGCCGTTCAGCAGCATGGATCGCTTGGCGGCAATCGAGGCGTCGAGCGTCGCAGGCTCGCTGTCCGCCAAAAGGTCGCCCTCGTTGGGCGGCACGGGCACACCGAGGCACGCGGCCATCACGCGCCAAAAGCGATTCTGGGGGTTGCCGTAATAAAAATCATTGGCACGCGAGAGCACCGAGGGAAACGACCCCAGCACCAAAACGCGCGAACGCTCGTCAAACACGGGTTCAAACCCATGCTCAATATGTTGATAGCCCTCGTCCGGCGCGGCCACGAGCTAGGCCCTCAGCAGATAGCGCACCTCGTAGGGCGCAAGCTCAAGGGAGCCAGCCAGCTCGACCGTAGGCACGCCGTCGGCAAGCAGGTCGACAAAGGACCCGCTGAGCTCGCCGGCGCCAAAGGTGTAAGGCTCGTCCACGGCGTTCACCGCCACGAGCACCGTCGCGCCGTCGCAGGCGCGCTCGAACAGCAGCTGCTTGTTCTGGATCACCACGTTGCGATAGGCACCGTAGTTGAGAACACGGGCCGCCGTATCGTCGGCCGAGCGCAGGTGCGTGAGCTGCGTGATGAACGCCGTCAGCTCGTTGGGCGCAGGCTCATCGAGCGCAGGGCGCAGCGCCCAGTCGCCATCGGGGCCGCCCTTTTCGCCGGCAATCCCCCACTCGCTGCCGTAGTAGACGCACGGAATGCCCGGCATTCCAAAGAGCATGCCGTAGGCGGGGCGCAGGCAGGACTTGTCCGTCAGGATGCTCGCCAGGCGCGGCACATCGTGGTTGTCGACAAACGACAGCAGATGCTTGCCGCGATAAATGCACCACGGGTCACCGCCAAACTGGCGATGAAGCGAATGGGCAATCTCGAACATGTTGATCGAATTAAAGCTGGAGTACAGACCCTTGTAGCACTCGTAGTTGGTGCAGGAGTCGAGCATCTCGTCGTTGACGATCTGGTTGTAGTCGCCGTGGAGCGTCTCACCAATCAGCACAAAGTCGGGCTTGAGCTCACGGGTAAAAGTATGCAGGCGGCGCATAAAGTCGCGGTCGAGCATATAGGCGACGTCCAGTCGCAGACCGTCGACGCCAAAGACCTCGACCCAGTGACGCACAGACTCAAGCAGGTAATCGACCACAGCGGGGTTTTGCAGGTTGAGCTTCACAAGCTCAAAATGGCCCTCCCAGCCCTCGTACCAAAAGCCGTCGCCGTAGCACGAGTCACCGTCAAAGCTGATGTGGAACCAGTCCTTGTAGGGCGAGTCCCACCTACGCTCCTGCACATCGCGGAAGGCCCAAAAGCCGCGACCGACGTGGTTGAAGACGGCATCGAGCACCACGCGGATGCCATGGGCGTGCAGCGTCTCGCATACGGCGGCAAAATCGGCATCCCCACCCAGGCGGCGGTCGATATGGCGCAGGCTGCGCGTATCATAGCCGTGGCTATCGGACTCGAGTGGCGGGTTGATCAGCACAGCGCCAATACCGAGTTCTTGCAGGTAGTCGGCCCATTGGGCGATTTTCATGATGGGCGCATCGGGGTTGGGCGCGGCGTTGGCAGCCTGGGCGAGCTCATCCTCGGCAACGGGCGCGGCGTTTTCGCGCGGAGCCCCGCAAAAGCCCAGCGGATAGATCTGATAGAACGTCGTCTCGTATGCCCACATAACAGCCTCCCGGTAAGCTCAACACAACGACATTCATTGTATGCCCGACTTGTATCCTCTTCCCCAAAATAAATTGCGGTGGAATAGTTCCTGCTTGGGCCTTCAGAGGCCTTAAACAGGAACTATTCCACCGCAACTGATGAGGGAACGTGATTAGGCGACGGGCTTTGCGCGGCGTATGGCCGGGAATAGCACCGTGATAGCGAGGATGACGCCCACGACGGCGATTGCGCCACCTGCGCAGCCGATCCAGGCGATACCGGGACCCGAAACCACGGCTCCGCCAATCGCGGTACCCGTGCCGATACCGAGGTTGAACAGGCCCGAGAAGATCGACATGGCGACAGCCGACGAATCCGCCGGCGTATACTTGATGAGCTCGGCCTGGAACGCCACATTGAAGGCCGTGGCGCAGCAGCCCCATAGCGCGCAGACGGCAAGCACCAACACGAGCGCCGAGGCTGCAGGAGCCATAAGCAGCAGAGCCGCCGGCACGCCGGAGAGCGTAATAGCCAAGAACGGGAAGCGATGCCCATCGAACAGGCGGCCAAACAGCCAGCTTCCGAGCAGACCAGAGCAGCCAAACGCCGTCAGCGTCATGGTGATGGCGCCCGCGTCGACGTGCGCGACCTGTGCCAGGAAGGGCTCGATATAGCTGTAACCCGCGTAGTAGCCGGTCGCCATAAAAACCGTGACCGCGTAGAGCGCGATCAGGAGCGGGTTCTTGAGCAGCTCGGGCAACTGTTTGACGGTAAAGCGCTCGCCCGCCGGCATGGCCGGGAACACGGTCGCCTGGTAGACGACCGCGATGGCCGAGAGGACCCCGACCACGGCAAACGTCATGCGCCAGCCCACGGCCAAGCCAATAGCGCGACCGAGGGGCAGACCAAAGATCTGCGCGATGGACGAGCCCGTAGCGATCATGCTGATGGCGAGCGCCCCGTGGCGAGTGTCGACCAGGCGCGAGGCCATAATCGAAGCGACCGACCAGAACACGGCATGTGCGCAAGCGACCACCAGGCGCGCACAGACCAGGATGGGATAGGTCGGCGCCACAGCGGACAGAAACTGGCCCAGCGAAAACACGGCCAGCACGCCCAGCAACATCCGCTTGAACTCGAAACGCGAGGCAAACACCATGAGTGGTAACGACAACAGCATGACGCCCCAGGCGTAGACCGAGATCATGATGCCGGCTTGGGACTCGGTGAGCGAGAACGACGCGGCGATGTCAGTCAAAAGACCGATGGGCATAAACTCCGACGTGTTGAACACGAAGGCGCAGCAGGTGAGTCCGATGAGCGGGAGCCACTGCTTGAGCGTGATGCCGTCTTGCCTTGCCTGAGTCATATATAACGTCTCCAATCGTTTTGAGCGGAGGCGATTATATAGCAACGGCCCGCATCCGTCAGCAACAGATGCGGGGCCGAAAACAATTCGATACACAGAGGTTGCGCCGTCAATAAATAACTAAGCCAGCCCCAGCAATATGCCCGCCGAATGCACGACAAACGCCACGATCCAGGCGACTGCCACCTGAAACGCGAACACGGCAACGGCGTAGCGCGCGCCCAGCTCGCTCTTGACGGCGCCGATGGCAGCCACGCAGGGCGGATACAGCAGCGTGAAGACCAAAAACACGTAGGCGGTGAACGGCGAAAACATGGTCGACAACACCGCAGGCGAGGTCGCGCCCAAAAGCACCGTGAGGGTCGAGATGACGCTCTCCTTGGCGATAAGTCCGGTGACGAGCGCCGTGGATGCACGCCAGTCGCCAAAGCCAAGCGGCGCCAGCGCCGGCGCGATAATGCCACCCAGACCGGCAAGTAGACTCTGCGACTGATCGGCGACCACATTAAAGCGAATGTCGAACGTCTGAAGGAACCAGATGACCACGGTAGCGGCAAAGATAATGGTAAAGGCCTTGGTAATAAAGTCTTTGGCCTTATCCCATGCCAGCATCACCGTCGTCTTGACGCTCGGCAGGCGGTAATTGGGGAGCTCCATGATAAACGGCACCGGGTCGCCCTTAAATGCCGGTCTCTTATACACATCTGAC
>CABSNS010000088.1:0-6015 GCA_902479105.1 uncultured Collinsella sp.
AGACAGGATACCTATCGCGGTCGTGGCGTTTCATATTGCGCAACATGTGACGGCATGTTCTTCCGCGGCAAACAGGTCTTTGTCATCGGCGGCGGCAACGCTGCCTGCGAGGAAGCTCTGTTCCTGTCAGATATTGCCAGCAGTGTGACCATCGTGCTGCGCCGCGACCAGTTCCGTGCGCCTGATGGTGTTGTTCAGAAAGTATTCGAAAAGGACAATATTACAGTTAGGTACCAAACTAGTATTGTGGAGCTCTCGGGCGAAGCCATGCCAACGACGATCGCCTTTAAGGACAATTCATCCGGGGAAATTCATACCGAGTCATTTGAGCCCGGCTCTTTTGGCATCTTTGTCTATACCGGGACGCAACCCCATACCGAGCTTGTTGAGCATCTAGTCGATCTGGCGCCTGATGGCGGCATTCTGACTGATGAATCCATGGCGACCCGCACGCCAGGTCTATTTGCCGCTGGCGATATCCGTTCCAAGCGTTTACGTCAGGTTGTGACCGCGGTTTCTGACGGAGCCATAGCGGCAACCAGCGCATACGCATTTCTCCGTAGATAAGTACGATAATATATCTTATGTAAGGTTGCTATATTCAAACAAAGTGGTTGGACGATGCATCAATGTGTTGTCCAACCACTTTTACTTGCCGGCTATGTGGTATGCAAAACTAGATAACCTAGAATACAATATAGAAAATGAACGGAGGACCTTTATGAACCACGTTAAACACGTTATTCCGATGTCCGATTCGTCGGTCAGTATTAAGCCTGAGGATATTCAGCCCACTGTGCTGCCCGATGCATTTATTCAGTCCGAAATCGTGTGCAAACTCAATACGTTGAGTCTGTCGCGCTATGACCAGTTGCCCAATGTGACGCTCTACCGCGACCAGGTCATTGAGTATGTTGCGCTGTGGATGGAGCCGCTGTCCATTTGCGTTGAGCACCCTGTCATTACGCCATCGATGATCAATAACTACGTTAAGGTCGGCCTGGTGCCTGCTCCGGTCAAAAAGCAATATGGCCGCGAGCAGATTGCCCGCCTGATCGCTATCTGCCTCTTTAAACAGGTGCTACCTATTGCTGCGGTGCAGGCACTCTTCAACATTCAGCGTTTGAGCTACGATGCCCCGACTGCCTTCGATTATGTGGTCGATCAGCTCGAGGCATCGATTCGTTCGGCGTTTTCCGTTGAGCAGACGCCGGTTCCCGATACGGCGCATCAGGTAACGCGTGAGTCGCTGCTTGTGCGCAGTGCAGTTTCATCCTTCGTTTCGAAGGCGTACCTGATGAGCTATCTAAAGTTTAATGGGTTTAATAGCTAGCCGACGTGTAAAACGGGCGGGGCAAAGAGCCATCTGTCGCTTTGTCCCGCCCATATTTTTGCTTGGTTGGACTTTACTTGCCCGAAGCTACGCCCATGCCGTAGCCGATGATGAGGCCGTGCATCTCGGCGTAATAGGAATCCAGGCCGTTGCAGGGCATGATGATGGTCTTGGAGCCGGGCCAATGCTCGACTATGCGGTCAGTAAGCGCCTGGGCTCCAGCTTCGTTCTCAACGTGATCGATGATGACCTCGCCGCCCGTAAAACCCTCGGCTTCCATGGTGTCGATGATCTTGTTGAGCATCTTCTTTTCGCCACGCGTGTGCCCGACGAGTTCGATTTTACCGGCCTCGCTCGCCGTGCCCAAAATGCGGATATTGAGCTTGTTGGCAATGACGCCGGCTGCCTTAGGGATACGTCCGGCTTTGGCGAGGTTTTCGTAATTGCACAAACTGAAGAGGATTTTGCTGTTCTGTTCAAGGCTATCGAAGTATGCGCAAGCATCCTCGAATGAGACATCCGGGTTGCTTACAAGATAGCGGTCGAACAGCAAGAAAATGAGATCCATTTTGCCGCCAGCTGCGCGTGAATTGACTAGATGAATCTGTCGGTCGGGCTCCTCGGCAAGAACCATATCGCGAGCCGTGGCTGCCGCGTTGTAGCTGCCCGACACGCCCTCAGAGATCGGCATGCAGATGGTCTTGTCGGCCAATTTGAAGAGCTCGGCCCACTCCCCTACGCTGGGACAAGCGCTCGAAGAAGCGTTCGTCTCCGCCTGAACAGCGCAGTTGAGCTCATGTACATCAAGCGAAAGGTCATCGACGAATTCACGCTCCCCCACTCGAATTTTGAGGGGCGCAAATGCAAAGGTGGTATGGGGCGCGGTCGGTTGCCAATCGCGGAGGTTACAGCTTGAATCTGAGATAAGTGCCCAGCTCATAGAGGGTCCTTTCTAATTGTTCCTCAACAATTATAGCCTTCTTGCAAACCGAATGTACGGCTATCTAGTTTTGAATACTAGATAGCCGTACAAGATTAGAGACAAAAGAATAGACCTCGCGACTTTAAGCCACGAGGTCCACATTCACACGCTGTGTAAGATGACTTAGTAGCGCACGAAGATATAGTTGTTGTTCATGCCGGCGGCAACGGAGCTGATGATGACGCCCGTTTTGTAGTCGGAAGCATGGATCATCTGACCATTACCGATATAAATGCCGGTATGGTAGGAGTTAACCACAACATCGCCGGGTTGCGGATCGGACACACGGGTCCAACCCATGAAGTCGACCGTGGTGCCCAGACGGCAGTAGCGTCCCGTGAGGCAATAGCTTACAAAACCGGAGCAGTCAAAGCTGTTCGGTCCAATGCCGCCCCAAGAATACGCATAGCCGAGCTTGCTGTAGGCGCGCGAAACAACGGAGCCACCATCAACAGACTGACTCGGTGCCGAAGGCGTGGGAGCCGGAGCGGGCGTGGGGGCAGGCTGCGGTGCGGGAGCCGGCGTGTTGCCGCCCTGGTTGTTGTTATTGTTGGTCTGGCCGCCATTGTTGGTGTTCTCGGTCGTACCGGCGGTGTCGTTGCTCACCGTGGCCTTTTCGGCGGTGCTAGCATTAATGCCAGCCTGCAGCGCAGCGTTGGCCTCGGCCTCGGCAGCGAGCTCGGCCTGCAGCTGCGAATCCAGGGAGTTCACGACACTCTGAGCCTCAGCCTGCTGGGCATTGAGCTCGTCGACCTTCTTTTGCGTCGCGGCGACGTTCTTCTCCTGCTCGGCCTGCTTATCGGTGAGCTGCTGCTTAAGCTCCTTGACCTCTTGAATGGTCTGAGCTTGCTTATCGGAAACTTTGCCGTAGTAGAACAGACGGTTGAGCATATCGCTCAGATCATCGACACCCGTCAAAACCTGAAGCAGGCTCAGACCGCCGGTTTTGTACTCGCCGGCGACATAGGTCGAGAGCTTGGCCTGACCATCGGCGATCTCCTGCTGCTTTTGCGTGATCTCGCCGGCAGTCTGATCGAGCGCCTGCGTCTGCGTGGCAAGCTCATCGTAAATCTGCTGGGTTTGGGTGCCGATCTGCTCGAGTTTCGTACGAGCAGCGGCAAGGTCGGATGCGGTATCGGCGTAGGCAGGAGCCGCGAGGCCCAAGCCCAAAACACAAGCGAGGGTTGCCGTAGCAGCGCAGCGTGCCATATTTTTGTGCGTGTTTGCTGTGCGCATGTAGCTTCCTTTCCAGTAACTAAGGGTAACGGCTAGCCTACCGTCACCAGGCTAAAGAGCTCCACATCGTCATCAGACGGCGTGAGCTTCTCGCGCGGGTTGAGAAACGCAAGCTCAAGTATACAACCGTAACCGATAAGCTTTGCGCCCATATCTCGCACCAGTTTACCTGTTGCCTCGACGGTTCCGCCCGTCGCGACCAAGTCGTCCAGAATCAACACGGTATCTTTAGAGCTGATAGCGTCGGCATGGATCTCAATTGAATCGGTGCCGTACTCGAGCTCGTAGCTCTGGCTTACGGTCTCGCGCGGCAGCTTGCCCGGTTTACGTGCGGGAACAAAGCCGGCGCCAAGGGCTACAGCCACCGGTACGCCAACCATAAAGCCGCGAGCCTCGGGACCCACGACCTTGGTGATTCCCATGCCGGCAAAGTGCTCGGCGAGGGTATCGGTCATGGCTTTGAGCGCCTCGGGATTGCCAAAGAGCGGCGTGATGTCTTTAAAGATGACTCCGGGCTCGGGATAGTCGGGGATGTCGACGATTTGAGATTCGAAGTCGTACATTGCATGACCTTTCAATGGGTTGCCGGATAAGCGGCAGCGGTTATTTGCCCTCCGTGGCGGTGCCGGAGTGCGAAGGGGCGACGACCTTGAGCGGCTTTACGAGAGAATCCTCGTGCGAAGCCGGCGTGGCTATCTCTTCGTTTTTGGCTTTGGTGGACTCGGAGCGAGTGATTTCCTCATCGAGTGCATCGATGTCGGCGTCCTCGACCACGGCATTGAGCGACTCAAAAACGCGGTTCTTGAGCAACGCAGTGTGCACACCCTCGGTCAGGTCATGAAGCTTCTTAAACGCACGCTCGAGCTTGGCGTCGCGCTCGTCATCGGAGGTATCCATTCCGAGCATGCTCACGAGCACCTGCTCAAACATCGAGGACTCGCGGTTGGCGGAAGACACGTACTGACGCAGGTTGCGGGGCTCGATATGGAAGCGTGACAGCTCGGAGCAGTAGCGGATGATTGGAAAATCGCGACCATCGACGAGCTCACGATTCTGCGGACTCTTGATGATGCGAATGAGGTCGTTCTCGGCGAGCGAGCGGATAAACGAAATCTCGACGCCCAGCATATCGGGAATGGTCTCAATGGGATGCAGCTTTTGCTTAGTCTCCTTGGGCTCCGTCTTGAGCGGAACATCGGACAGCAAGCCCACCTCGTAAGCGAGCGTTGACAGGTCCGTGGCGTTTTCCAAGCGCTGCTTAATCACGTTGAGAGGCATGTAGCGGGTCTTCTGCAAATGCAGGATGACCTCCAGGCGATCAACGTCCTCCTTAGAGTACTGACGGTATCCCTTAGGCGTACGATGAGGGGTAATGAGCCCCTCATCTTCTAGAAATCTAATTTTTGAGTTCGAAAGATCGGGGTATGCGCCTCGAAGAAGGTTGACGACTTGGCCGATACTCAGATAGTTGCGTTCGGCCATGCCCTACTCACCGGTTTCGATGCGCTCCGGCGTGCTCTCGTGGTAGATGAGCGTAAACGTACCGATCTGGACGGAAGAACCATCGTGCAGCGGGGCCGCGTTGACAATGGCGCCGTCGACCCAGGTGCCATTGAGCGAGCCCAGGTCCTCAATGCGAGCGCCGAGGCCCTCGCGAATAATGCGCGCGTGGCTACGCGAAACGGTCATGTCATTGAGGAAGATGCCGTTTGCAGGATCGCGGCCGATGGTGGTCACGTCGTCCTCGAGCTCAAAGGCGGCACCAGTCTGCGGACCCTTGACGATGGACAGAACGGGGGCGGTGATGCGCACGTTGGCCATGAGGTCGGGAACGGTGACGTCGCTTGAAGGCACGCGGAATACGCAGGTAGCGTCAGCAGTCTTATCATTCTGAGGCATATTATTAACCATGTTGTCCATGACAACCCCTAACTTATCGCGGACGTGCCGCAAATAATGAACCGTACGTAATCATACCCCAACGAATCAGTCTTCGATTTCAGGGTTCAGAAAGTCGATGTCCTCGTCCTCGGGATGCGCGAGAGCCTGTTTAATGGCCACTCCGCCCTTAATGGAATAGATGACAGCCGTGAGCATGGAGAAGATCACGCCGCCGTACACAAAGAAGATGCCGAGGGGCACCGAGCTTCCGTTGAGGCCCGGGAAGGCCGTAAGGGTTGAAGGTAAAAGATGCAGGCCGTCAATAACGGGGAACCCGAGCAGCATGAGCGAGAAGCCGGTCATGAGCAGTGCAGTGGCAATCTTTCCGGGAAAGACGACATCGATGGGGCGACGGTGATAATGACGAACGATAAGCGTGCCGATGCCCAGATAGATGTCGCGGCCAATAATGAGCACGCAGACCCAGATTGGCAGCTCTCCGCGAACCACCAGCCCAAGTACGCCGGTGAACAGCAGCGCTCGGTCGCAGATCTGTCTCTTATTACACATCTCCGAGCCCACG
>CABSNS010000089.1:0-6011 GCA_902479105.1 uncultured Collinsella sp.
AGATGCTCAGGAGTCTCGTGGGCTCGGAGATGTGTATAAGAGACAGATGCGGCCCCATGGAGGCTCACGTGCTCCTGATCTGCCTGTTTTGCTTTGGGTGCCGATGGGGCCGATAAATGTCGGGAAGGGGGCGGGCGCAAGGACGGTAAATATCGGCGAGGTGCGCTTATGATGTGCTTTTGGGGTGAGAATCGGCACCATCGGCACCGTGCTGGGAAGATCCTGTTCGCAAAGGAAAAGAAAAGGGCCGATGCCCTATGGCACCGGCCCTACAGAGGTCCTACTTCTCAGTGCTGGGAGGCGTGTAGCGCCAAGCTCGCTGCTTGCCATAGCTGCCACAGATGATCTTCTTGGCGAACTTCCAGCCCGGGCATTCGTTGTTGAGAATGCCGCAGATCTCCCGGCACAGTTTGACGTCCGGGTCTCTCATGAGCACCTTTTCGGCGATCTCAAGCGAGCAGACGGGATGGTCACGGTTATCGGCCAAGTAGGCGTTGATGGCATCCACCCGCGGGTCTTCCTCGAGGAAGCCCTCGCGCTGGTGCATGGCCTCCGCCTCCATTTCGGCGCTGAGCGCGCAGCCGAAACGAGGGTCCCCCTGCTTCATCCAACCGACGACCTCGGCCCAGACCTGCGCGATCTCATAGGCGAACTCGGGGGAGTGGACCGACATCTTGATCTCGCCGATGCCGCAGAGGACGGGGAGGAAGCGACGGGCGCCGGAGCTCTTCTCCCTCAGGAATCCGATGGTGTTCGTCGTGGCTACGAAAACAGTGGCGCGCGGGTGGTCGTGGGCGCGCTTGCCGTAGGCCTGCCTGTAGGTGTCGCTGGCGCGGGTGATGCCGGCCTTTACCGACTCGAGCGAGTGGCCGTTCATGCCGCTGAGCTCGGGAAGCTCCGCCTGCCATTTGCCGCTGAGACCCTCCCCAGTCGTCTTGACGTTTCCGAGGTCGCCGATGCAGTCGGTGAAATACGCGTCGTGAAGAGCTGCCTTACGGACAAACGTAGACTTGCCGAGGCCGCCCGCGCCGACGAGGGTGAGGACGTAGTCGAACTTCGACCCCGGGTGATATGCGCGCATGACCGAACCGCACAGGTATACGGTCTCGGCGGCGCGCGTGTAGTCGCAATCTTGTGCGCCCAGGCACTTGCAGAGCAGACTGCCGGCGCGCTTCTTGCCATCCCATACCAGGTTATCGAGCTCCTCTGTCAGCGGGTTGAAGGAGCGCTCGCGCGTGTAGATCGTCATCGCGTTGCCGAGCGTTTTCTCGCTTCGAAGGCCGATACGGTCCTCGAGCAGCGAGATGAGCTGCGCATCATCGAGCTCGTTCCAATTGCGACTCTTTGCGTTGGGGTCCCAGGGGAGAGGACCGGTGACAACGGTAGCCGTGCGCATCTCGTCGTACGCGGCGTTGAGGCCAAGCTCCTCAAGGGCATGGCGCGCCTCCGAGATGCTCGGGTCGCGACGCTTTGCGCCGCGAACGGTGGGGATGTCGAGATCTTCCTCGCCCATATTAGCTCACCTCCTTCGAGGTGTTATCGCTGGTAGTCTCGGCCAGACGGACCTCGATTCCCTCGAGACGGAGCTCGAGTGAGAGGAGACGGCATGCAAGACCCTCAGGGCTCAGCGGCGCCTCAAGGTCATGCTCGCGCAACAAGGTCTGCGTCTGAGCCTTGCTCATGGTGCTAAAATCCATATCCGGTTCCTTTCCATTTGGAAGTGGGCTCTTTGGACGGCGGCCCTGCAAAAGCTATGCCGTCCTTCTTTATGTGAGCCAGCTAAACCTAATTCCGAAAATTAACAATAGACAGGCTCTAAAACGGAATAGTACATCACGCGGATATGAAGCGCTAGTTTCTCTCACCGATACTGTAAAATTACGTAAACATTTGCAGTGATTCGAAATGCTCTGTACACTCATGTACACAGAAGCGATTGGAGGATGCGGTGAAGAGTAAGACTGCGATTGCCAGGAGGAGTGCCGGTGGGCAGCACGTCGTGCTCCGCGCCTATTCCAACAACGAGCTAAAAGTCAATCCGGCAAACGTCACGCCCAAGGTCTTCAATGACTTCGTACTTGCTCGCAACTTCGACCAGCTTATGTCTGCAATTGACGCGCTTGGCGTTATGTCCCGTGACAAGTTTGGCCAGCCGAGCGCCAAGAGCTTCTTCGAACTCGGTGAAGAGGAGGAGAGAGTCCGGGGAGTCTCCGACATAAAGGAAGCGTTCAAAAGCGGCGAGCTCGTCGGCATGGATCATGAACGGCTTGTGGATGAGGCATATCTCGAACTAGTCGGCAACGACGTCATCAACAAGAGCGCACTTCGCCGCCTCTGCGAGGGCTACGATGCGACGAAGAACGGATTCCTTGAGCAACTCGAGGAGTTCGGCGATTGCGACGAGGTGTCCATCGAGCCCCTCCAAGATTGGATGGATCTGCGCAACAACATTGTCATCGCCGCGAGGGTGCTGGGTTTCGTGATTAACCCTCCTGAGATTGAAGGAGGAGACGCCTCCGTCTTGAGCGATGATCCGCTGAAGGCTGCCGGTTTCACTTTGGATAGTCTTTCGAGGGGCGCTTTCGCTAAGATCGCCAACAGCTACGCTTGTTTTGATGAATATGATGCGCAGTATCGCCGCTTGTGCTCGTTCAACACGTATTTTGCGAGGAACACTGACACTCTCGCATTCGATGTAAGGGACCTTATTCTCTCGCCGACCTATCAAGCGCCCCTTCTCATGTCCAGGCTCGATGGCGGAGGTTGGTCAACGGCGCTGAAGCACGGACATTCTGTTAACTACCTTTCAGCTCCCGTCGCGACCAATTACGCCGAGGGCAAGAATGTCAAGCAGAATTACCTCTGTGTCTGCTTCAACAAAGGGGAAGAGCCCCGTGAGATCGCGATGCGGTTCGTTCGGCAGATGATGTGGGGTTGGATGAATCCGGCGGTAGACGACGAAGCCTTGTTCGATAGGCGAGGAATCGCGAAGATCAAGGTGGACTCCCTGATCACGGCTCTATGGAATGAGGTGTTCTTCCCGGGTGGCAACGAGCTCGCTGTCTGCAAGAATTGCGGCAACGTTTTCCTAAGGCCGAAAAAGGGCCGCACTAAGATTTGGTGCCGCGATTCCTGCCGAGTCCAGTATTCGGCCAAGGGTGGCCCCGAGCCGTGGCTGCAAAACGCCCTGGAGTGTTAGCGAGTATCAAATGAGTATCGGCAGCTCTTTTGGTTTACGCTGCTAGATACCAATGAGCATTTTCAGGCAGGGCGTTTACCTGCGGTTCTCGTTATCGAGTGGGAATAAACGATATTCGTTGATTTCAAGCCTCTGACCTGCGAAAACAGGTCGGGGGCTTCTTATTTTGCAACCTCTGTGCAACCTTTGCGGTTTCGCGCCCCGTGAACAGGGGCCGTAGCGCTGTTCACGTCTGGGCCCATGTCGGCACCGATCAATGCCCGCGCTGCTTCTGCTTGCGCTTCAGCTTCCGCTGCTCGAAGCACGTCGCCCGGGGTTCCTCGCCAGAGGAGAACCGACCGTTCCTTGCGAAACCGCGAGACCAGCTATATCCGCTTGCTGCGGGCTTGCTTGAGCCAGTTCCTCTTGAAAGAGCCTATACCTCCGAAGAACTTGTTGTACGTCTCACCGTTCTCCTTGGCCTCGCACTTGACCAAGGCAAGTTCGATGGTGCAGAGGTAATCCGCCACTTGCTCGAGGCGGTAGTCGGTCATCGAGGTCTTGCGGCGTCGGACGACCCCTTTTGAGAGGACCTTGCCCACCGAGCCGTCTCGCCCACGGAACAGAAGGAGCGCATCCTCGCGACCTTCGGCGACCTGTGCTGCGAGATGGAGGGCTGCACCATCGCGCAGGGCCCTTTCCAAAGCGAAGTGTCGAGCCGAAGTGTTGAGCGTCGGCCCTGAATGTTCAATGACCGTTGTTTTCTGCCCCTCAAGTGGTGGACTTTTCCTCGGAGCTGTTGATTCCCCCACGCGCCCCCTTCCGTTCTCTGTTCTCCCCTTATACTCCTTGTACGAGGAGGTAAGAAGTCATGGACAAGACCACACAGGACAGCTTGGCAAAGAAACCCGTCGACATGAGGGACAGGATTCTCGAGCATCTCGAGGCCCTTACCTCTGCCGTCTCGCTCGATGACCTTGCCCGTCTGTCCACCTCCGACATCGCCGAGACGCTCATCATCTCCAGGAGCCTGGCGAGCCAGTACCTCAACGACCTTGTTCGCGCCGGCCTTGTGGTTAAGGTGGCGGGCAGGCCTGTCCGTTATTTTCATCGCCGCGCGTTCCAGAAGCGTTTTCAGGTAAAGCTCTCTGCAAGCGAGTACGCCTCGCTCGCCGACCTCATCCAGGCGACGGGAATCGCCGATCACCGCGACTTCGCGCGTGCCGTGGGCTTCGACATGAGCCTCAGCTCCGTTGTCGAGCAGTGCAAGGCTGCGGTTCAGTACCCTCCGTTTGGCCTACCCATCCTCTTGAGCGGCGGCGTGGGTGTCGGCAAGTCTTTCCTTTCTCGTCTTGTGTACGAGTACGGCAAGAACCAGGGCTTGCTGTCCCGCGACTCCTCCTATGTGCGCATCGACTGCGCCGGGGTCCCGGACGCCGCCTCGTTCAACGGGCTTCTTGACGAGTCGATCGCGAAATCGCGCGGGGGTGTGGTTTTTGTCAACGACATCGAGGCACTCTCTCCCTCTGCGATGGAGCACTGCCTTGCGACGGCCCTCGGGCTCGATGCCTCCCAGGATGCGCCGCGCGCTCGCCTCGTTCTTTCGACGACGCTTTCCGCCGATGACCTGAAGGTTTCCTCGGCCTACAGCAAAATGCCCATCTGTGCCCGCGTCCCCTCACTCAAGGAGCGGACCCCCGAGGAGCGCGAGGATCTCATCTTGAGCTTCCTGCGCAGCGAGGGGTGCCGAATCGGTTCTGATGTGAAGATTAGCCGCGGCGCATACCGTTGCCTCGTGAACGCGGACTTTTCCGATAACATCGCCGGCTTGCGCGCCTGCGTGACGAACTGCTGCGCCAAAGCGTTCCTCAATCGCGAGGGCGACTACGTCGTCGTTCGCCCGTATCTTCTTCCCAGCGGGCTCCTCTCCTCCGCGCAGATCGATCAACAGCCCGACGATGGCGCTCTGATCGACGCGTCCCTGGATACCGCCGAGAGCACAGGGCCGGTCGAGCAGGCGCTCGATGCCCTGTGCTCTCTCGATGAGCGATTCTGTGCCGGGGAGCTCTCTGTCTCCGAGCTCGTCTCGCAAGCTGTCTCCGCTGTGCGCGGCGTTGAGGATCACTTGATCTTCGGCCACGGCGTCGCCTCATCGAGGTCGCGCGCCTTCGAGCGCGTCGTGGGCGCGGTCCTTGCCGACGCAGGCTCTTCTTATGGCATCGAGCTTTCGAGGAAGGTCACTTTTCTACTGGCCCAGGAGATTTGCCTGCAGTTGTGGCCGGGCATCGGCCTGGCTAAGCGAAAGTCTGCCTGTGCGGAGCAAATCTCCCATCTCCTCGGTGCCGTGACCTCCGAATTGCCGTTTGCCTCGAGCGTCTCCGATCAGGTCGCCGCAGACATGGAAGGGGCACTCGGAATCTCGCTCGATCACTTCACGAAGACGCTTCTGACGCTGTGCGTCGCATCGGAGTCTCGCGACGCGAAGGCCCTTCGGACGCTCTGCGTCATCTTGTCACACGGCTACTCGACGGCGACGAGCATCGCCGACGCGGCGAACCGTATGCTCGGCGTGCATGTGTACGAGGCGGTCGACATGCCCTACGACCAGCAGCTGAAGGACATCGTCGGTCCGCTCCAGCGCCTCGTCGACCGCCATTCCTACTGCACCGGGGTCGTGTTCCTCGTCGACATGGGCTCCTTGGAGGAGGCCTATAAGGCCCTCGAGAACGTTACCGACTCCACTATCGGCGTGGTGAACAACGTCTCTACCGGTCTTGCGCTCGAGATCGGGGTCGGGCTGCTCGGCGGCAAGTCCATCGCCGAGGTTCTTGGC
>CABSNS010000090.1:0-5936 GCA_902479105.1 uncultured Collinsella sp.
GAGATGCTCAGGAGTCTCGTGGGCTCGGAGATGTGTATAAGAGACAGGTGCCTATTTTGGGATACGCCCGGCGGCGTGGTTTGTTGACGGCACAGCTAACGCCACGTATCCTAACGAACTGCGTGTTTCGTAGGGGGATGCTGACCCCTCGATTCAAGCCGTTGCACTTTACAGAAAGCTGGAATCATTCGAGAAGGAGTACGCTTTGCCTACTATTAACCAGCTGGTTCGCCAGGGCCGTCGTTCCGTGCCCAAGAAGTCCAAGAACGCTGCCCTGCAGCACAACTCCCAGAAGCGCGGCGTGTGCACCCGCGTCTTCACCACGAGCCCCAAGAAGCCGAACTCGGCTCTTCGTAAGGTTGCCCGTGTTCGCCTCGTCAACGGCATCGAAGTTACTGCTTACATCCCGGGTGAGGGCCACAACCTGCAGGAGCACTCCATCGTGCTCGTCCGCGGCGGTCGTGTCCGTGACCTCCCTGGTGTCCGTTATCACGTCATCCGTGGCGCCTACGACGCTGCTCCGGTCCAGAACCGTATGCAGGCTCGTTCCAAGTACGGTGCTAAGCGCCCCAAGGCTAAATAAGCCAGATAACGTTTTGATACTTTCGCCGTGTGCCGCCTAAGCGCCGCACGGTAGACACTTAAGGAGATTTCACATGCCGCGTCGTGCAGCAGCTAATCGTCGTGAGGTTCAGCCTGACGCCGTTTACAACAACCGCCTGGTGACTCAGCTCATCAACAAGGTCCTTCTTGACGGCAAGAAGGCCACCGCTGAGCGCATCGTTTACACCGCTTTCGAGATCGTTGCCGAGAAGTCCGAGGGTGGCGACGCTCTCGCTACCTTCAAGAAGGCTATGGACAACGTCAAGCCCACGCTCGAGGTTAAGCCCAAGCGTGTCGGTGGCGCTACCTATCAGGTCCCGATGGAGGTCAACTCCCGTCGTTCCACCGCTCTGGGTATCCGCTGGATCGTCAACTTCTCCCGCGCTCGCAAGGAGAAGACCATGGCCGAGCGTCTCGCCAACGAGATCCTCGACGCTTCCAACGGCCTGGGCGCTTCCGTCAAGAAGCGTGAGGACGTCTTCAAGATGGCCGAGGCCAACCGCGCGTTCTCTCACTATCGTTGGTAAGTTAAGGTAAGGAACTAACATGGCTAAGCCTAAGTACAAGCTTTCCGATACCCGTAACATCGGCATCATGGCCCACATCGATGCCGGTAAGACCACCACGACCGAGCGTATTCTTTACTACACCGGTAAGACCCACAAGATCGGTGAGGTCCATGAGGGCGCTGCCACCATGGACTGGATGGTTCAGGAGCAGGAGCGCGGCGTAACCATTACCTCCGCTGCTACCACGTGCTTCTGGAACAAGGACGGTAAGGACTACCGCATCCAGATCATCGACACCCCGGGCCACGTTGACTTCACCGCCGAGGTCGAGCGCTGCCTGCGCGTCCTCGATGGCGCTGTCGCCGTCTTCGACGCCGTTGCCGGCGTTCAGCCCCAGTCTGAGACCGTTTGGCGTCAGGCTTCTACCTTCAACGTCCCCCGCATCGCCTTCATCAACAAGTATGACCGCGTGGGCGCTGACTTCTTCAACGCTATCGAGACCATGAAGGATCGTCTCGACGCTAACGCCGTGGCCGCTCAGGTCCCGATGGGCGCCGAGGACAACTTCTGGGGCGTCATCGACCTGGTCACCATGACTGCATGGGACTTCAAGGCCGACGAGAAGGGTATGACCTACCCCGAGCCGATGGACGAGATCCCGGCTGAGTTTGCCGACATCGCTGCCACCAAGCGCGAGGAGCTCCTTGACGCTGCTGCCAGCTTTGACGACGAGCTCATGGAGAAGATCCTCATGGAGGAGGACTTTACCGTCGAGGAGCTCAAGGCTGCTCTGCGCAAGGGCGTTCTGGCCAACGAGCTCAACCTCGTCTTCGTGGGTTCCGCCTACAAGAACAAGGGCGTTCAGGAGCTGCTCGACGCTGTCGTCGACTACCTGCCCAGCCCGCTCGACGTTGAGGCCGTCACCGGTACCGATCCGGACACCGGCGAGGAGATTCAGCGTCATCCTTCCTTCGACGAGCCCTTCTCCGGCCTGGTCTTCAAGATCATGACCGACCCGTTCGTCGGTAAGCTCACCTATGTCCGCGTTTACTCCGGCCGCGCTGAGTCCGGCTCCTACGTGGTCAACGCTTCCAACGGTCAGCGCGAGCGCCTCGGCCGCATCCTCGAGATGAACGCCGCCGAGCGTATCGACCGTGACGACGCTGCCGCTGGCGACATCGTCGCTTGCGTCGGCTTCAAGAACTCCACCACCGGTGACACCCTGTGCGCCGAGGGCAAGGAGATCGTCCTCGAGAAGATCGAGTTCGCTAAGCCCGTTATCGACGTTGCCATCGAGCCCAAGACCAAAGCCGAGCAGGACAAGATGTCCCTGGCTCTGACCAAGCTCGCCGAGGAGGACCCGACCTTCCAGGTGTCCACCAACCACGAGACCGGCCAGACCATCATCGCCGGCATGGGCGAGCTGCACCTCGAGATCATCGTCGACCGTCTGCTCCGCGAGTTCAAGGTTGACGCTAACGTTGGTAAGCCCCAGGTTGCCTACCGCGAGACCGCTGGTCACGACGTCGAGAAGGCTGAGGGCAAGTTCGTCCGTCAGTCCGGTGGTCGCGGTCAGTACGGCCACGCCGTCATCAAGCTCGAGAAGATGGAGGAGGGCTTCGGCTACGAGTTCGTCAACGCTATCGTCGGCGGCGTCGTGCCCAAGGAGTACATCCCGTCCATCGACAAGGGCATCCAGGAGGCCCTGAACACCGGTGTTATCGCCGGCTTCCCGGTCCTCGACGTTAAGGTCACCCTGTTCGACGGTTCTTACCACGAGGTCGACTCCTCCGAGGCCGCCTTCAAGATCGCCGGTTCCATGGCTATCAAGGACGCCCTCAAGAAGTCCGATCCGCAGCTGCTCGAGCCGATCATGGCTGTCGAGGTCGAGACCCCCGAGCAGTACATGGGCGACGTTATGGGCAACCTCTCCGGTCGCCGCGGCAAGATCGAGGGCATGGAGGATCGCAAGAACAGCAAGCTCATCCGTGCCAAGGTGCCGCTGGGCGAGATGTTCGGTTACGCTACCGACCTTCGCTCCCAGACCCAGGGCCGTGCATCCTACACGATGCAGTTCGACTCTTATGAGCCCGCGCCCAAGTCCATCGTGGACGAGGTCATGAGCAAGAACGCCTAAGTTCGAGCTCCCTGTTACGTAATCCGCGAGAGCATCTCTCGCACTCTTTGGAGGTTTAAGTTGGCTACCCAGAAGATCCGCATTCGCCTCAAGGGCTATGATCACGAGGTCGTCGATCAGTCCGCGAAGCTCATCGTCGAGACCGCTCAGAAGACCGGCGCTCGCGTTTCCGGTCCTGTCCCCCTGCCCACCGAGCGCAACCTGTACACGGTTATCCGCTCGCCGCACGTGAACAAGGACTCCCGTGAGCAGTTCGAGATGCGCACCCACAAGCGCCTCATCGACATCCTCGACCCCACCTCGGGCACCGTTGATTCGCTTATGCGTCTCGACCTCCCCGCTGGCGTCGACATCGACATCAAGCTCTAAGCGATATCGCTCATAGCTTAAAGGGCCCCGCTGCCGTTATGGCAGCGGGGCCCTTTTGTTTTGAATGATGGTTTGGACTGCCGGGTAATGCTGCCGAGTAGGTGGCTGCGGCGTCCTATTCGCTCAAGGGGCGCAGCGATGCCTCCTCAAAATGGAAGGATCGCATGCCGCCTTCCGTTTCGATACACGCGCGACCAAAGGCATCGACGGTTTTAAAGATGCCGTGTGCCAGCTCGTCACCAGCAGGGGAACGGGCGATAACGTGCTCCCCAATCCAATTGAGGTGAGCGACATATTCGCCGTGGACGGGCGCGAGCGGTCCAGCGTTTTCTTCCATGGCGTTGAGCAGATCTGCCCATGCGTCCACAGCGTTTACGACGGCGTGATAGACCTCCTTGAGTAGTACATCGACGGTGGGAGCGCTCTCGTTGAGGTCCGAGATACCGATTGCCGGCAGGCCACCATCGGGTACCTCCGCGGGCACATAGTTCACGTTGACGCCGATGCCACAGACCGCAAAGGGGTTGCCTTCGTTATCGCGTGCGGCTTCGACCAGAATGCCGCCGAGCTTGCGTCCTCGCGCAACCAGATCGTTGGGCCATTTGAGGCCAATCTCGTTTGCAAGACCCTGCTTTTCGAGTGACTCGAGCACCGCTAGACCGCTGACGGCGGCAAGACCAGAGTACTTTGCAGGATTAACGCGTGGACGCAGGACAATCGAAAGCAATAAGTTGCCGACGGTTGAATCCCATTTGTGGCCGCGCCGACCGCGTCCTGCTGTCTGAGCCCGGGCGGCAAGTCCTGTGCCGTGCGGCGCTCCCTGTTTCCCTGCTTCGAGCAGGTCATCGTTGGTCGATCCGGTTACGTCGACTATCGTTAATTTGGCATCCATAACGGCTGCTACCTCCTTAATGGATAAGTGAATAACGCAATGGTGTCGAGAGACAGACACAATGTGAAGCCTTTGTCGCATTTGCCCAATTTAATGTTAACACGTCAACAACGTCTGAAATGCGCTATCCTCTCTTAGTCGATGTAAACACGTCAACAACTCAAAGGAGGTTAGTGATGGGTTTCACGATTCTGGGAACAGGCTCGGCGCTTCCTAAGCGCAGTGTTTCCAATGACGAGCTGTCTGAGTTCCTCGATACCTCGGATGAGTGGATTTTTACCCGCACCGGTATCAAGAGCCGCCACGTCTGCACCACCGAGTCACTTGACGACCTTGCCGTAGCGGCGAGCGAGCGGGCACTCCAGGTGTCCGGAATCGACGCGAGCCAGCTGGATCTGATCGTCTGCTCGACGACGACGGGTGACCACCTTGTTCCCGCTGAGGCGTGTGCCGTTGCTGAGCGACTAGGCGCGACGTGCCCTGCCTTCGATGTCTCGGCGGCTTGTGCCGGCTTCGTATTTGCGCTCGATGTCGCCGTGGGCTATATCGCCCGCGGTCGCGCCGAGCGCGTGCTTGTCGTTGCTGCCGAGCAGATGACGCGCGCGCTCGACTGGACCGACCGTGCCACCTGTGTGCTCTTTGGCGATGGGGCAGGCGCCGCAGTGATTGAGGCTGGGGGAGACAGTCCCCTTGCCGTTGAGCTTTCGACGGCGTCCGACGTCGAGACGTTGCGCGTTCCCGGTCTGCTCGGCACCTCGCCGTTTAAGGCTTCCGCAGATAGCGCGAGCGTGCTGTTCATGAATGGCCGCCGCGTGTTCAAGTTCGGCGTCAACGCCATCTGCGACACGGTCCATAAGCTTGCGAGCGATGCGGGCATTTCGGTCGAAGACATCGATCATTTTGTATTCCATCAGGCTAACGAACGAATCCTGAGTCAGGCGGTCAAGCGTCTCGGCGTGCCAGACGAGCGCGTGGTTCGAACGCTGCGCGAGACCGGCAACATTTCGAGTGCCTGCATTCCCTTTGCGCTTGACCGGCTGGCGCGTACCGACGCACTGAATGCGGGCGACACCATCGCCCTCGTTGGATTTGGCGCGGGCTTGGATATAGGTGGCTATCTGCTTCGTTGGAAGTAGTTGCACATAGGTAATAAAAACGCCCCAGGGGCAAAACAAAAAGGAGAACTACCATGGCAGATCAGAAGACCTTCGAGCGCGTTTGCGACGTTATCCGCGAGACCGCCGGTCTTGACGATGTTGAGATGAAGCCCGAGTCCACGCTCGAGGAGATTGGTCTCGACAGCCTGGGCACCGTCGAGATCCTCGTCGCCGTTGAGGACGAGTTTGGCATCCAGCTCGATACCGAGGAGAACCCCAAGCTGTCTCTTATACACATCTGACGCTGCCGACGAATTAGACGGTGTAGA
>CABSNS010000091.1:0-5819 GCA_902479105.1 uncultured Collinsella sp.
GGACTCGAAGGCGCTGCTCGAGGGTCGTCCCGTCTACACGGGCGACCTGGTGCCCGCCGGCGCCCTGATCGTCAAGCTCAAGCGAAGCCCGTATGCGCGCGCCAAGATCCGCTCCATCGATACGTCGCGCGCCCTGAAGGTGCCCGGCGTGGTGGGCGTCTACACCTACGAGGACGTGCCCAAGCGCCGCTTTACCATCGCCGGCCAGAGCTATCCGCAGCCTTCGCCCTACGACCGCCTGATTCTTGAGAACCTGGTGCGCTACCAAAACGAGGAGGTGGCGATCGTCGCCGCCGAGACCGAGGAGGCCGCCGACAAGGCGCTCAAGCTCATCAAGGTCGACTACGAGGTACTCGAGCCCCTGCTCGACTTTACCCAGGCGCTCGATAATGACATCGTGGTCCACCCCGAGGGCGACGTGACCTTTATGTTCCCGCAGGGCGGCGATGTCCCGCGCAATCTGGTGTGCAGCGGCACGAGCGACTTTGGCGACCTGGACGAGGCCTTCGCCCAGAGCGACATCGTCTTCACCCGCACCTACACCAGCCAGGCCACGCAGACCGCACCCATGGAAACCTTCCGCGCCTTCGCGACGACCGACGCGTTCGGGCGTATCTCGGTGACCACCTCTACGCAGGTGCCCTTCCACGTGCGCCGCATGGTCGCGCAGTCGCTCGATATCCCGCAGTCGCAGGTGCAGGTCATTAAGCCGCGCATCGGCGGCGGCTTTGGCTCCAAGCAGACGGGCTGCTGCGAGATCTTCGTGGCGTTCGTCACCCAGCAGACCGGCCGTCCGAGCTATTGCTGCTACACCCGTGAGGAGACCATCACCGCCGGCAACTCGCGCCACCAGATGCAGATGACCGTTAAGCTGGGCGCCATGAACGACGGCACCATCACGGCCATCGACCTGCATACGCTGTCCAACGCCGGCGCGTACGGCGAGCACGCTACCACGACGATCGGTCTTTCGGGCCACAAGAGCCTGCCCATCTACAACCATGTGAAGGCGAGCCGCTTTAGCTGGGACGCCGTCTACACCAACACTAACCGCGGCGGCGCGTATCGCGGCTACGGTGCCACCCAGGGCCAGTTTGCCGTGGAGAGCGCCGTCAACGAGCTCGCCGACATGCTGCACATGGACCCCGCCGACCTGCGCCTTAAGAACATTGTGCGCGAGGGCGAGATTATGCCGCAGTACTACAACGAGAAGCTCAACGCCTGCGCACTCGACCGCTGCCTGCTGCGCGCGATGGACATGATCGGTTGGCGCGACAAGCCGCTGGCCGTCGACCTGGGCGACCGCGTGCGCGCCCTGGGCTGCGCGCTCACCATGCAGGGCTCGGGCATTTCCAACGTGGATATCGCCGGCATCGACATGCGCCTGGAAGAGGACGGCTTCATTACCATCGGCACCGGCGCCACCGATAACGGTATGGGCGTCGACACGATCCTGGCGCAGATTGCCGCCGAGGAGCTGGGCGTGGAGAGTTCAATGATCGTGGTACGCGGCGTGGACACCGACGTGTCGCCGTTCGATGCCGGCTCGTACGCGAGCTCGGGTACGTACGTGACGGGCCTTGCCGCCAAGAACGCCGCGACCGAGCTGCGTGAGAAGATCTGCGCCAAGGCCGCCCAGATGTGGGACGTGGACGCCGCCGACGTGGTCTTCGATGGCCAGTACGTGCGCCTGTCTGACGAGCGTGCTGCGCGCGAGCAGAACCGTTACCTTACGCTGCGTGACTTTGCCAACCTGTGCGTCAAGAACATCGCGGGCGGCGACGCGCTCACCTCGCATGCCTCTGCCTGCCTGCCCGTTTCGCCCCCGCCGTTTATGGCCGGCATTGCCGAGGTCGAGGTCGACAAGGCCACCGGCAAGGTGACTGTTGTGGACTACGCGGCGGCTGTGGACTGCGGCACCGTAATCAACGAGGCGCTCGCGCGCGTCCAGGCCGAGGGCGGCATTGCCCAGGGCATCGGTCACGCGCTCTACGAGATTGTCGAGCACGACGACCGCGGCCGTCTGCGCACCGGCAACTTTATGAGCTACAAGCTGCCCACGCGCCTGGATATCGGCAGCATTCGCGTGGCCTTTGAGCCGAGCTACGAGCCGACGGGCCCGTTTGGCGCCAAGTCGATCGGCGAGGTCGTCATCAACACGCCGCTCGCCGCCGTGGCCTCGGCCGTCGCGCACGCCACCGGCCACCAGGTGCGCTCGTTGCCGATCACGCCCGAGAAGGCCCTGCTGGGGGAGTAACAGGTCAGCGAACAAGTCGTAATTGGCGGGGCGGGGCAACTCGTCCCGCCTTTTGCACTCGTGGTGAGGTCGTGAGCTTGTAAAAGGTGTGCGTGCGCTTGTCGTTCGTATCTGCTATCATTCCTAGTCTGTGCGCTCATGCGGGCGTGGCGGAATTGGTAGACGCGCCAGATTTAGGTTCTGGTGGGATTCCCGTGAAGGTTCGAGTCCTTTCGCCCGCACCAACGCATCTGCGTCGGCTTCGGCCGTCGCGACTCTTTGTTGCATAAAGGTACCAGCACCTCAGATAAGCTGGGCAGTATGAGGAGGAACGTGTTGAACATCACCGCTTCTGACGTCAAGGACGCCAAGCTCACCGCTACGGTCACCATCCCGGCCGCCGACGTCGACGCCGCGATTAAGAAGGCCTACAAGGACACCGCCAAGAAGTACCGCTTCCCGGGCTTCCGTGCCGGCAAGGCCCCCCGTCCGGTCATCGACTCCGCTCTTGGCGCCGAGGCTACCCTCGCTCAGGCCACCAACGACCTGATCGCCGCCAACGAGCCCGCCGTCCTCAACGAGCTGGACATCGTCCCCACCAAGAACGGTGACTACAAGGAGCTCGACCTCGCCAAGGATCACGAGGACTACACCTACACCGTCGAGTTCTCCCTGCGTCCTGCTGCTGAGCTCTCCTCCTTCGACGCTGTCGAGATCGAGATGCCTCCTGCGGAGGTCACCGAGTCCGAGATTAACAACCAGGTCGAGATGCTCCTCAACTACCGTGCCACCTTCGAGGACGTCGTGGGTCGCGCCGTCGAGGCCGAGGACTATGTCACCGTCGACCTCAAGGCCGTCGAGAACGCCGACAACTTTGCCGCCGAGGGCCGCATGCTCATCGCCGGTAGCGACAGCAACCCCAAGGAGTTCAACGAGGCCCTGATCGGCGCTAACGTTGACGACGTCAAGACCGTCACCTGGACCGACGAGGTCGAGGAGGGCGAGGAGGCCGAGACCCACACCGTCGAGGTCACCGTCAAGGGCATCAAGGTCCGCAACACCCCCGAGCTCACCGACGAGCTCGTCAAGTCCGACTTCGGCTTCGACAGCATCGATGCCATGCGCGACGCCATCAAGATCGAGATCGAGCAGGACAAGGCTTCCCGCCTGCCGGCTGAGAAGGAGAACCGTTGCGTCTCCGCTCTCGCCGAGCGTCTGCAGCTCGACGAGATGGACGCCGACTACGAGCAGTCCGTCTTTGAGGAGCTTGGCCAGAACTTCCTGTCCAACCTCGCTGCCCGCGGCATGACCCTGGACACCTGGCTGCCCGCTTCCGGTCTGACCATGGAGCAGTTCATCGGCGACCTGCACAAGCAGGCCAACGACGTTGCCCGTGAGTCCCTGGCGCTCGACGCCCTCGCCCGTGAGCTCAAGATTGAGGTTACCGAGGACGACATCAACGCCGAGTTCGAGAAGGCCGGCGTCAAGGACGTCGAGGCTTCCAAGGCCGAGTTCATCGCCGATGGCCGCATGCCTGCCGTCCGCGAGTCCATCCGTCGCTCCAAGGCCGTCGACCACCTGGTCGAGAACGCCAAGGTGACCGAGGTCGACGAGACCGCCAAGGGCGCCGAGTAATTCTCGCCACCTTGCCCGCGAGCGCATGGGTGCGCCCGTGATGGGGTAAAGTTATACACCGGTTATCCGGTTGCTTCGTACGGTGCCAGCCAATGCATAGCATGCGGGCACCGTACGTTTATCTAGAACCAATTTGGTCCGCAAGAGAGAAATGGAGATGCGTATGATCGCTAAGTTCGATTCCGCCCTCGTGCCATACGTTATCGAGCAGACGCCGCGCGGCGAGCGCAGCTACGATATCTATTCGCGCCTGCTCAACGACCGCATCATCTTCTTGGGCGAGGAGATCAACTCCGTCAGCGCCAACCTGGTCGTTGCCCAGCTGCTGCATCTTGAGAGCCAGGATGCCGAGAAGGATATCTCGCTCTACATCAATTCACCCGGTGGCGAGGTCTACTCCGGCCTGGCGATTCTGGACACCATGAACTTCATCAAGCCGCAGGTCTCCACCATCTGCGTCGGTATGGCCGCGTCCATGGCCGCCGTGCTGCTTTCGGCTGGCGCCAAGGGCAAGCGCTTCTGCCTGCCGCACTCCAAGGTCATGATTCACCAGCCCAGCGGCGGTGCCCAGGGCCAGCAGACCGAGATCGAGATCGTTGCCGAGGAGATCAAGAAGACTCGCCGCGAGCTCAACCAGATCCTGTCCGATGCCTCGGGCCAGCCGATCGAGAAGGTCCAGGCCGACACCGAGCGCGACAACTACCTGACCGCTGCCGAGGCCCTCGACTACGGTCTGATCGACCGTATCGTCACCTCGCGCGATCTCGCCGCGAAGGACGCCTAGGATGGCAGGAAACATGCAGGACAACTTTGACGAGAACGGCAACCCCATCCGCTGCTCCTTCTGCGGAAAAGAGCAGGGCCAGGTCCGCCGCCTCGTAAAGGGCCCGACCAACATCTTTATCTGTGACGAGTGCGTCGCCGCCTGTTCCGAGATTCTGGAGGAGTCGCTGGCTTCGGACTTTATGGACGCTGCCCGCAACGGCAAGCTGCCGGGCTTCCTCAACGATCACGGCCAGGCTGCATCCCAGCCCGCCGTGGACCCCGAGGCCGAGGGCTTTGAGCTCGAGGACGACCGCCAGGTCATCACGCACGTGCCGACGCCGCACGAGATCTATGACGAGCTTTCGGCCTATGTTATGGGTCAGGAGGACGCCAAGCGCGCCATGTCGGTGGCCGTGTACAACCACTATCGCCGCGTGATTGAGGGCGGTGCCGCGGTGTCTGCCTTTGATGACGACATGGGCTCGCAGTTCGATGACGATATGGACGAGGTAGAGCTCGCCAAGTCCAACATCCTGCTGCTCGGTCCCACAGGTACCGGTAAGACCCTGTTGGCCCAGACGCTCGCCCGCATTCTCGAGGTGCCGTTTGCCATCGCCGACGCCACCGCGCTCACCGAGGCCGGTTACGTGGGCGAGGACGTGGAGAACATCCTGCTCAAGCTCATCAATGCCGCCGATGGCGATATCGAGCGCGCGCAGGTCGGCATCATCTACGTGGACGAGATCGACAAGATCGCCCGCAAGGCCGAGAACCTCTCCATCACCCGCGATGTTTCGGGCGAGGGCGTTCAGCAGGCGCTGCTTAAGATCCTTGAGGGGACGGTGGCCAGCGTTCCGCCCACCGGCGGCCGCAAGCATCCCCAGCAGGAGCTGCTGCAGATCGACACGACCAACATCCTGTTCATCTGCGGCGGTGCCTTTGTGGGTCTGGACAAGATCATCGCCGATCGCGTGGGAAACAAGGGCGTGGGCTTTAACTCCGAGATCGCCGGCCCCACCTCGGTCGACGAGAACGACCTGCTGCGCCAGGTGCTCCCGCAGGACCTCAACGCCTTTGGCATGATCCCCGAGTTTGTGGGACGTACGCCAGTCGTCACCCAGACGCAGGCGCTCGACGAGGACGACCTGGTGTCGATCCTGACCGAGCCCAAGAACCTGTCTCT
>CABSNS010000092.1:0-5802 GCA_902479105.1 uncultured Collinsella sp.
AATTCGTCGGCAGCGTCAGATGTGTATAAGAGACAGGCGCGTAATCAAACGGGTCCGGAGTTGCGTTGCCATAGGGGCCTTGCGAAGATGCAGCGTAAGAATCCCGCGCTGTGTCGCCATAGCCCATAACCCGGGTTGGCTCGGCAGAAGGCTGCGTCGCGGCGGGGTCGGTATAACCGGGGTTGGGAACAACGCGGGTCGCGTCGGCGCTATCGCCAGCCTGCGCGGAAGCGTAGCCGCCCATCACGGTCGTCTTGTCCTGGTCCATGCAACGTTTCCTTTCCGTCGCCTGCAAGCATCAAGTTATTCATGCATTCTACCCGCGCAAAAGCCTATGATGGGCAATGGCCGTTGGTATCTACAAGACATGCGCGGGCCTAAGGATCAAAAAGCCCCGCCGGGCCTTGGTAGGCGCGGCGGGGCGGACTAGCAGCTATAGGCAGCAGTCTTAGAACAGGCCGGTGATGTTGCCGTCGTTATCGACGTCGATATTCTCGGCCGCGGGGACCTTGGGCAGGCCCGGCATAGTCAGGACGCTGCCAGTCAGCGCGACCACAAAGTGGGCACCGGCGGAAACCTTGAGCTCGCGCACGGTGATGCGGAAGCCCTCGGGAGCGCCCAGCGCCTTGGCGTTGTCGCTAAAGCTGTACTGCGTCTTGGCGACGCACACCGGCAGGTTGCCAAAGCCGTTCTCGCGCAGCTCGGCAAGCTGACGCTTGGCAGCTGGCGTAAAGTCGACGCCGTCGGCGCGGTAAACCTTGGTAGCAACGGCCTCGAGGGCATCGGCAACATCGGCGCCGTCCTCGTAGGCAAACTTGAGCTCGCTCGGCTGCTCGATCAGGCGCATGACCTCATCGGCCAGCTCGAGCGCGCCCTCGCCGCCCTTGGCCCAGACCTCGGAAAGCTTAACGTTAACGCCGAGCTTCTGGCACTCGGACTCGATGAGGGCGAGTTCAGCCTCGGTATCGGTCGGGAAGCGGTTAATGGCGACCACGCAGGGCAGACCGTAGACGTTCTGGATATTGTCGACGTGGCGCAGCAGGTTGGGCATGCCGGCCTTGAGGGCCTCGAGGTTCTCGTCGTTGAGGTCGGCCTTGGCAACGCCGCCGTTGTACTTAAGCGCTCGGGCGGTGGCGACAATCACGACGGCGCTGGGGCGAACACCCGTCATGCGGCACTTGATGTCGAGGAACTTCTCGGCACCCAGATCGGCACCGAAGCCTGCCTCGGTAATGGCGACATCGCCAAAACGCATAGCCATGCGCGTAGCCATGATGGAGTTACAGCCGTGGGCGATGTTGGCGAAGGGACCGCCGTGGACAAATGCGGGCGTACCCTCGAGCGTCTGCACCAGGTTGGGCTTGAGCGCATCCTTAAGCAGCGCAGCCATGGCGCCCTGGGCCTTGAGGTCGCGTGCGCGGACGGGCTCGCCGGCATAGCTGTAGCCGACGACGATCTCGCCCAAGCGCTCCTTGAGGTCGTTGATGCTCGTGGACAGGCACAAGATCGCCATGACCTCGGAGGCAACGGTGATATCGAAGCCATCCTCGCGCGGCACGCCCTGAGCCTTGCCGCCAATGCCGTCGATAACGTGGCGCAGCTGGCGGTCGTTCATGTCGACGACGCGCTTCCAGGTGATGCGCTTAACATCGATACCGAGCTGGTTGCCCTGCTGAATATGGTTGTCGAGCATGGCGGCCAGCAGGTTATTGGCGGCACCGATAGCGTGGAAGTCGCCGGTAAAGTGCAGGTTGATATCCTCCATGGGGATGACCTGGGCCCAACCGCCGCCGGCGGCGCCGCCCTTTACGCCAAAGACGGGGCCGAGCGAAGGCTCGCGCAGGGCCACGGCGCTCTTGACGCCGCGACGGCGCAGGCCATCGGCCAGACCGATGGTCGTGGTGGTCTTGCCCTCGCCCGCAGGCGTGGGGTTGATGGCGGTCACGAGGACGAGCTTGGCCTGGTGATTGGTCGGCTCGTTGAGCAGTGAATAGTCGACCTTAGCCTTGTCGAAGCCGTACGGAATCAGGTGCTTTACGTCGACGCCGGCGTTCTTAGCCACCTCGGTAATGGGCAGCGGCGTGACGGAACGTGCGATTTCGATGTCAGTAGGCATGGGCGGTCCTTTCGTTACCGAATGAGAAAAAGACCAATTCAGCATAGCACGGGCGCGCAATAGTAAAACACCCGTAACCGATGAATGGCGATATGTTTATCCAATGCTCAGCGATAGCCTACAGACCAGCCAAAACAAACCCGCCTCTAAACGGCTGGCTCGATGCCCAAGTGCTCAAAGGTGCGCAGCGTTGCCTGGCGGCCCTGGGGCGTGCGAATCATCAAGCCGCACTGCAGCAGATAGGGCTCATAGACATCCTCGAGCGTACCCGGGTCCTCGCCCACCGCACTGGCAAGGGTCGTCAGGCCTACGGCACGGCCGGAGAACGTCTTGGCAAGCGTCTCCAAGATACGAATGTCCATCCAGTCCAGACCAAGCCCATCGATCTCGAAGAACTCGAGCGCCTGACGGCAAATATCAAGCTCAATAGGACCGTTGCCGCGCACCTGCGCATAATCGCGCACGCGCTTGAGCAGACGATTGGCCAAGCGCGGCGTGCCACGCGAGCGCGAGCCAATCTCGAGCGCGCTCGGATGGTCTATCGTCACGCCCAGGATAGTCGCCGAGCGCGTCACAATCTGAGCGAGCTCCTCGACCGTGTAGTAGTCCAGGCGATACGAAATGCCAAAGCGATCGCGCAGCGGGCCGGTCAGCATACCCGAGCGGGTCGTTGCCGCTACCAGCGTAAACTTGGGGATATCCAGGCGAATCGAGCGAGCGGCCGGGCCTTTACCGATAACGATATCGAGCGCAAAGTCTTCCATAGCGGGATACAGGACCTCCTCGACCGAGCGGTTAAGGCGGTGGATCTCGTCGATAAACAGCACGTCACCTGGCTGCAAGTTAGTCAGGATGGCTGCCAGGTCGCCGGTACGCGCGATGGCCGGGCCGCTCGTCGTCTTGATCTGAGCGCCCAGCTCATTGGCGATAACGGTGGCCAGCGTGGTCTTGCCCAGACCCGGAGGGCCCGAAAAGATCACGTGGTCGAGCGTCTCGCCACGGCTCTGCGCCGCCTCGATCAGCACGCGAAGGCTCTGCTTGATATGCTCCTGACCGCAGTAGTCGTCCAGGCGCTGGGGACGCAGGGTACGGTCGACATCGAGGTCTTCGGGCGTCAGCTCCGAGCCCACCATGCGCTCACCGTGCGCCATGGATGCCGCCGGCGAGCTGCCGGGCGTCGCCCACAGGTCCTGAGAGTCATCGGCTTCCCACATCACGCATCCATTCCGAGTCGCTTAAGCGCCGCGCCGAGCAGGTCCTCGACACGCATATCCTGCCCATCATACCCGCTCAGGGCGACCTCGGTCTCCTGCGGGCTAAAGCCCATGGAAAGGAGCGCCGCGCGGGCGTCATCGATCGCCGAGGGAGCGGCGGCGGGAACCGGCATCGCAACCTGGCCGGGAATCACGTCGACCGGAACGAAGCCCTTGTCCTTGGCAAAGGTACTCTTGAGCTCCAAGATGAGGCGCTGAGCGGTCTTTTTGCCCACACCGGGCACCTTGGCCATGCCCTTGTCATCCTCGGCCATTACCAGGGAATACAACTGTCCCACGGTATAGGTGGAAAGCACGGCAAGCGCCAGGCGCGGACCAACACCTGACACGGACACGAGTCGGTCAAACATCGTGCGCTCGTCCTTGGAGGCAAAGCCAAAAAGCGTCATGGCGTCCTCGCGCACCTGCATGCGAGTATAGAGGCGAACCTCGCCGCCGGGCGTAGGCAGCGTGGCGGCAGTGCTGCCCGAAATACCGAGCTCAAAGCCCACGCCCGATACATCGACGACGGCCGAGCTCATCGTGGCCTCGATAAGCGTTCCATGGAGCTGGGAGATCATCAGTATCCGGTTCCTCTCTGTTGATAGAACTCGCCGCCGGTAAGCGCCCGGGTGCGGCTTAGGTTAACGTGACAGATGGCGCAGGCCAGGGCATCGGCGGCATGGTCTGGGTGCGGGTCGTGATCGAGCTGCGTGAGCGTGCGCACCATGTAGGCAACCTGCCGTTTATCTGCGGCACCGGTGCCCACCACGGCCTGCTTGACCTGCATGGGCGTGTATTCGCCAATCTCGAGCGCGCACTCCGAAAGCGCCACGAGCGCAGCACCGCGGGCATGCGCCGTGGGGATGGCCGAGCGGACGTTAGCGCCAAAGTAAATGCTCTCGATGGCGGCAGTATCGGGGCGGTAGCGCTCGACGACGCCCTTGAGGTCGCGGGCGATATGCGACAGGCGCACCGCGAGCGGGCTGCCCGCGCTGGTCTCGATACAACCGTAGGCACGGCAACGAACCTCGCCACGTCGCTCCTCGATAATCCCCCAGCCCGTATGGGCCAAACCGGGGTCGATGCCCAAGATAACCAAGCCAACCTCCCCTCGTCACAAGCACAGCACAAGGCAAGGCCCCGCGCACTATTTACGAACGTCTGTTCTAGAATAACACAACAGGGCCAAGGTGCTTAGTTGAAGTATCGGGGTTGGAAGCAAATCCTATCCCAAAGTTAGTTCTGCGAGAAGAACGGGAACTGTCGGGGATCCACCGGCGGATGCGGCATCGGACCTCCCTGGGGCCCACCCTGTGGTCCGCCCTGGCCGCCCATCATCTTGTCGATGGCGTCCTGGACCTCGCCCTCGAACTTTTTCATTCCCTCGTGCAAACGACGCTGACCGTCCTCAGAGCGCAGCTCCTCCATCTGCTCGGGCGAAATACCCAGTAGCTCGCCCAGCATGCCCATCATCTCGTTTCGCATGCGCTCGCTCGTATCCTCGTCAGCAAAACGGCGCACCTCGGCACGTGCCAGCGAATCAACCGTCATGCGCTCCTTACCGTTGAGCCCCAGATCGGACCACGCGAGCATGTACGGCCAGGAGCGCTCGACAAATGAACGGGCCGAGACGATCGGCGCCGTCGGTAGCATGCGGCGGGCGGCCTCGCCCTGGCGCACGAGCATCAGCAGCAGCGAGCAGACCTCGGGCTTGGCGGCGGCCATCGGGATGTCGTCGAAAGGTCGATTGCGGTCTACGTGCGACTCAAGCGCACCATCGACCTCGCCCGGCTCAAGCCCGCCAAGCAGCTGTGCCGCACGATCGAGCATGTCAACCGGACCGGCGAGCGTCGAGAGCGCCTGCGCCAGCACGCGATCCATGCAATCCTCCACCGCGTTGAGCGTCACGAGCTCTTGGGGCACCACGGCCGAGGCGCGGTTGCGCACGCGTGCCACAAACTCGAGCGTCGACAGATACACATCGCCAAAGGGCGCATAATCGCCCTGGTAGCCACCGCAAAGCGCGGGCGCCGCCAGCGCGTACTCGGTCTTGGAAAGCGAGCTCAGCGCCATAGCGCCCAGCTCGAGCGCCGTATCCTCGAGCATCAGGCCCAGCGCACGCGAACGCAGGCGTTCGGCATCGCCCGCCGACACGTCGCGATCGAGCACGCGCGCCGCATCCGGCGCATCGCGCTCGACAGTGCGAATGTGCAAGCGCTCGGCGATTGAGCGAACAGCGGAACAACGGGCGGCCTCGGCCTCCTCCTGCGCCGGCGTAAAGATGCGATTGCGCCCCAGCACCAGGCCAATCACATTACGCGGACCCAAGGCATCGACGGCAAGTGCCGCCAACAGGGACGACGGCAAATCGCCCTCGAGCGCCACCACGGCACGCGACGCACCGCGGGCGCGGGCATTGTCGCGCACGGC
>CABSNS010000093.1:0-5777 GCA_902479105.1 uncultured Collinsella sp.
GCTCAGGAGTCTCGTGGGCTCGGAGATGTGTATAAGAGACAGGTACACACAAGGACTACACCGAGGTCGGAAACAGCCTCGATGCGACCAGTCTCGACAACATGCTCGCGGCAATCCCGTACATGAAGTCCATCAACGAGTATCGCAAGTCCGTCGGTCTCTCCGAACTCCAGGTCACCTACAAGCTCATTGCGGCGGCGATAGCCAACGCAAACTATTCCGATGCCAAGTTTGGACATTCCATGCAGTTCGATACGACCGAAAACCTCGCATGGAATTATGGAACCGATCCGAAACCGCAGTGGGTTGACCAAGAAAAGGCTTTCTTCGATCAGGCGGTTCAGGAGCTCTATGGCGTCACCGGTCTAACCGGTAAGGATGCCGTAGATTTCTACAAGACGCATAGCGGGATTGAACCCTATGTCAACCAGCACTTCAAGGTTGCCGGATATCCCGCAACCGTCGGTCACTACCTGCATGTCATCAGCCCCGAAATCGGCTATATGGGCATGGCAGTCTGCAGCAAGGGAACCTTGAACGGCTGGCAGACCGACAGCCTCGATACCGCAAACCTTGGTTGGGCAGGTTCAGGCTGGAACATGAACCCCATCTCCGTCGACGAGTACGAGCAGAATCTGACCTCCTATATCAACGGCCTTAAGAACGCCAAGAGCGCACTCGACGCAGCCAAGGCCGACCTCGCATCCAAGCAGCAGGCAGCCGCCGGCGCCGCCGCGACCGTCCAGCAGAAGCAGGACGCAGCGGATTCCGCGCAGGACGATGTCGATGCCGCGAAGCAAGGTGTCGACGAGGCGCAGGAGACCGTAAACGCGACAGGGCTCAATATCGCCGCCAAGCAGCAGGGCGTCACGGATGCCCAGACCGAGCTTAATGCGGCGAAATCGGACCTCGATGCCGCCAACGCGGCAGTCGATACGGCAAAGTCGACCGTCCGGCAGAAACAGGTCGCCTTTGATGCCGCCAACGCAGCCGTAACGGCCGCACAGACCAAGCTGGATTCCGCCAAGGCGGACACCGAGGCCAAGCAGCAGGGTGTCACGGATGCGAACGCCGACCTCGCGAAGTTCTTCCAGGACGTAGCCGACGCCAAGAAGGCGCTCGATACCGCAAAGAGCGTCCATGACGCGGCGGCAGCCGATCAGGTCGAGAAGGCGACCGTCCTCGCCGCCGCCGAGCAAAAGGCAGACGCCACCGCACGCGCCCTCGCGGATGCCCAGCGTGCCGTCGATGCCGCAAAGGCCGACACCGACGTTGCCGCCGACAGGCTCACCGGCTCCCAGACCGATCTCGAGGACGCACAGTCGAACCTCGACATCCTCACCGGCCTTGCCGCGAAGCTCGCAGAGGCACAGCAGCGCGAGCAGGATGCAGCAAAGGCCGTCAATGACACCAAGGCCGCCCTCGCTGCCGCGAAGGCGGATACCATCGCCGCCGAGTCCCTGGTCTCCGCCGCCGAGCAGGCAAAGGCGCAGGCAGACGCCAAGCTGTCGAAGCTGAACTCCATCGATGCCGGCGCGGCGATCGCTTCCGGCCATGATGTGAACGCGAATGACGCCCTCAACGCGCTTTTCGCCGCCGCAGTCGAGGCACGTGCCAAGGTCGCGCCCGCCAAGGCCATCCTGGACGAGAAGCAGGCCGCGGTGGACGGGCTCCAGCCCGGCTACGATGCGGCACTCGCCGCCTACGAGCAGGCGAAGTCCGACCGCATCGCAGCGGAGCAGGAGCTTTCCGATGAGATCGCACGACAGGAGGCAGAGGAGGTCGCAAAGCAGCAGGCCGCAAAGCAGCAGGCGGCATACACCCCGAAGCACCTCGCCGGCACGGATACCGCCCAGCCCGGCAGCCTCGCCCAGACCGGTGACCGCGCGGGACTCATCGGCGAGACGTTCGTCATCGGCGGTACCGTCCTCGTGGCAGCCGGCGTCTTCCTCGATCAAAAGAAGCGCCGCGAGCAGATGTAAAAGCGAGCCGGGCGTTGGATATCGGCTAGTGTCCAACGCCCGGCTTCATGGTCAGGGAGATCGGTGTGAGAACAAAGGCTATTATCGTTGCGCTCCTGGTGTGCCTTTCGGCACCTCAACTTGGATGTGCCGGCGTTGCAGAGCAAGGTAGCGGCTCTACGGAAAGGGCCGCCACAGCGGTAAAGAATAAAGACAAAAAGAAGCCAAGCGAAGAAAAGGCGGCGCAAGCCTCTGGAACCAAGACCGAGGAGAAGAAAGAATCCGACGGCAAGGACCAGAAGTCCGATGACTCCAAGAAGGAGGATAACAAGTCTTCCGACTCGTCGAAGTCTGACAGCAAGGGAAACTCCTCCGACTCGAAGCAGAATTCCGGCAATTCACAGGGTTCCGGCAGCAATAATTCCTCTTCCAACAGCGGTAGCCAGAAGAAATGGGTTGCCGAGCAGGGCCACTGGGAAACCGACTACAGCCAAGTCTGGGTACCGAACGTGGTATACACGCGTCATCCTCGTTTCTGGGTCAATCATGGTGGTACTATGGTAGGCCCCTTCGATTCATCCGATGCCGCCTACGCTTGGATTATTAACGATGGCGAAAACGGCGGTATCGGTGGATCCGTTGTAGATGATTCGTATACCACCTCTGAGGACCAGGGACATTATGAACAGCAGGCTACGGGACAGCATTGGGTTGTCGACGTCGCCGGTCACTGGGAGTAATGTCATCGTTCCTCTCCTCTTACATTCGGTAAATAAATATTTATTTGCGGGCGGCCGGTTTCGGCCGCCTTTTTTAGACGCTCAGTCTGGGGGCAAACGATAGGAAAGCAATCAAACGAGAGGTCGTTTCAAAAGAATCCGGCGGTGCCGGATGCTTCGGGCAAAACCTTCCGCAAATCGGTAAGGTCTTCCATCAACTTGCTCCAGCCCTCGCCCGGAGTCCGCTGCGCGGTAATGCAAAAACTCGGCATCCCTCGCATTCGCAGTACCGCTTCGCTCTCGCTACAGCGAACTCTTAACACTCGGCATCCCTCGCGTTAAAAGTTCGCTTCCGCTCACGGTCTTCACTTTTCGTTTCGACAACGCGAGGCATCTCGCTTGGAATGAGGCCTCTCATTCCATGTCTACATTGCGTTCCGCCCAATCGCCGTACCGGTGATTGCAAGATGACTGTGGGTGGCATTTTTGTGGGCCCATTCGGACCCCAAAAACACCACGCCACAGACCTTGCTTACCGCCTGCTACGGCGATAAGGTTATCGTGAAGTTGGAACTTCGCGATGAAGAATCGCGGAGACGATTCTTCATTTTGGAACGACGCCAGCCGTTCCTCATTAAAAGGAAAGCGAATCGCATAGCAGGTTTTGATCGGAGGCCTCTCCGATCGCTGATTCGTTTTCCGGAGGAATCATGAGTAGGCTCCGCCCACACACCGTCAAGGCGTCTCTTTCCGATGAAGAGAAGAAAGCCATCACTGCAATCGCAAAGCGACATGAGATGAGCGAGGCGGAACTCATCCGCTTTGCTTTGTGCAATGCCGACGATCTCGATATCGATTTTGGTTTTTCAGAAATCGCTGACCAGAAATTCCGAACCGATGACATTCACGTCCGGGTCTCGCCGGAAGAAAAAACGAAAATTGAAAGCAATGCCGATTCCCTCGATATGACTGTCAGTGCGTATGCACGTCGCGTACTGCTCAAAGGGAATGTCGAGAAAATCGATGTCGATCGGGCGTCGATCGACAAGATCTATCACGAACTTTTGAAGGAAGGAACAAACCTCAATCAGCTGATGTATTTTGTGAACGCCCAGGGGCTTCCCGCGTACAACGAGAAAGCTGTTTTCCGCACGCTCGAAAAGGTTTACCAAGTTGGGCGTAAGCTGGACCGTTTCATCGACGAGTTTGAGAAGCGATATTTCGTCGGCGGTGACCAAAATGACCGTCATTAAGCAGAAGAGTGTTTCGAGTGAACGGTATGCGAAGAACGTCCGTAAATACATCAACGGAAAAGATGCGCTTGTGCGTGGTGGCTGGAACATCGAATACAGCGATCGCTGGTTTTCGAAAATGGATAGAACCAGAAAGGTTTTCCATCACGACAAACCGTCGAGAGCCGGAGCCAAAAACGTAATCCTGCTTCATCAGATCCTCGCGTTCCTTCCGGAAGAATGCTCATGCAACGGGGGCAAGATGACTCCCGATGCATGTTTGGCCTACGCGGAGCAATGGCTTGCGAAGCACTATCCGCATCAACAAGTGATTCTCGCGCTGCATGAAGAAAGCGATAAGGCGGGAAAACGCTACGCAGTGCACATGGCGATCAACCGGACAAACCTTGACACCGGCAAGCGTTGCGACATCGGCGGTCGCAAGGGAAAGTACGAACGCGCTGCATGGGTTCGTGAAATGGACGAGGCCTGGAATCTCACTCAGCTCGAAAAGGGAAAGAAGAATTCGAAGATTCGCGATCGCCAGCCGCGCGACACAGAAAAGGAGATTATCGGTCGCGGTGAGTACAGTTATAAAAACAATCTGCGCGAGCTGATCCATATTGCGATCGACGAAGGTCGCGTAAAGAATATGGAGCAGTTCAAGAAATTACTTGCCTCATGGGGCGTAGACATTTTCATCAAGAACAATCGAGTCTATGCGACAGATCTCGATATCAAAGAGGCCGGCAATCCGAAGTGCACTTTCAACCTGACCCGTCTCGACGGGCGCTTCGCGTTGAAGTCGTTGCAGATGGCTTTCGAAAATAACGTGTTGGAAGCCGAGCGAGCCCTTCCATACGAGAAACGTTGTGAGATTTACATCAAGCGTCTCAAGAAAGCATACTCGGCGTGGGTCGAGCAGGCGAAGGCGAGCAAAGGCGTCGCCTACAATTCGTTTCCTAAATTCGTTGCCCCGAAGTGCGATGAAGATCTGCTCGAAGATCCGGCGGTTCGCGATGAGCTTCTTGCGCGTCGCGGTTACGCAAGGGAGATTCGCAATCGTTACGCCGGCGCCGTTCCCGATGCCGGCGACGACCGCGTTCGCGCCGCAGGCCAAGCACATGGCGGAAGCTCCGCATCGCGGCAGATGGACGATCGCGTCGTCGATCGCGGTGACTACTCGCACGGCAACACGCCTCGCTAGTTTTGGAAAGCCTATCGTCGGTGCCCTAGCGCGCTGCTATTCAGTGCCGATTCTTTCATGCTCGCAATTCGGCGAGGGTGAGGAGTATGAATTGATCGGCGGGAGTCAGCCGCTCTGATAGAATCGTCCTTGCTGTCGGCAGCCCTCGTGCCGGGCAGAGCCCTCCATTTGATGGGAGGTGATGCCCATGACCGATTTCACCGAGCTCGTGAAGCTCCTGACCGCTACGGTCTCGCTCCTCACGGCCCTTGTCGGCCTTTCCAAGGCACTCAAGCAGGGCTCGAAGCCCAAAAAGAAAGGCCACCGTCGCTAAGACGATGACCCAACTTCATTAAGCAACGGCTCTGCCCAGCTCTCTACAACTTGGGCTGCCGTCGGCACCATTTTACCCTCCTGACGAGGAATTCGTCCATATTTCAAAAATCAAATCCTGTTCGCGCGTGGGCGTAAACTTTTAGTTGGGCAAATCCGGCAGATTGGAGCTTGAAACATGAGGGATATGCACCTCATGTCGCTCATAAAACGTCTCCTGACCTCGAAGGAGAAAGTTTTTTAGCGATAAAAGGAGACATAAATATGATCTGGTTTACCAGCGACACCCACTTCGGGCATGAGAACGTGCTGAAGTTCACCGACCGCCCGTGGGAGACGATTTGGC
>CABSNS010000094.1:0-5768 GCA_902479105.1 uncultured Collinsella sp.
GAGATGCTCAGGAGTCTCGTGGGCTCGGAGATGTGTATAAGAGACAGGGCCCGCCGTCAAAACGGTTGCGACGGCGCGGTTGGCAACGCCCTTGACGTTGACGGCCTTGGCCCGAGGCTCAAAGTGTTGTGGACTGTAGTTTGCCATGGCTTTCTCCCTTTGACACGGATGTATCCATACGCTTCAAAATGTAGGAGCTGATTTTTGAATTCTGTTGCGCAACATTGGTCACCGGCGGATTTTTTGAAATTCGCGCTCTCGTGCTTCACAATTTCGTCACATATGTAGGAGCTGGTGCAGCATATTCTTGCGGGATCGAATTGAGCCTGTGATTTGCATTTGCTCCCGCGTCATCCGCCCTATCGGATTCCGCATCCAACAGACACCTCGCCCGCCACGGTGTAGAGTTAGGACAACGGGCGCGTTGCGCGGACCGCGCTGGAACGAGGTGGACATGGAACTCGACAAACAACAGATCAAGCGACTACGCGAACGCCATCACCGGCGCCACGGCATCCGCCCCGCCCATAGCGAGGCCATGGAGAACGCCACCCGCTTCCTAAAGCGCGCATTCAACATTCGCGAGGGTCGCGCGCCCTACCACGTAATCCGCAAGCGCTTTGTAAACGGGGCACGCCTGACCGGCTCTCACCTGTGCATCCTCATCATCGCCATGCTCATCGCAAGCATCGGCCTCGATATCGATTCGGACATCGCCATCGTGGGCGCCATGCTCATCTGCCCGCTTATGGGATCGGTCCTTGCCATGGCATACGGCATCGCCACGCTCGACCGCGAGATTACCGTCGAAGCCATCGCCAGCCTTGCGCTGCAGATGGCCTTTTGCCTGGTCACGTCCACGTTGTACTTTAAGCTCTCGCCCCTTGGCACCGCCACGGCCGCCATCATCGACAACTCGACACCCACCGTCTGGGACCTTACCGTCGCACTCGCAGGCGGCTTTGCAGGCGGGCTGGGCAACTCGCGCGACCAGGAACCCGCCACGCTCATCGCCGGCGTGGCCGTGGCGACCGCGCTCATGCCGCCCCTGTGCGCGGCGGGCTACGGCATCGCCATCGCAAGCGGGTCGCTGTTTCTCTCGGCGCTTTATGAGTTTGGCATCAACGTGGTCTTTATCGCACTGGCTGCCGAAGCCGTGCTGCTTCTTTTGCGCGTGCCGCTCAAGCGCGACCTGAACGGCGACGGTATTGTGACCGCTGAGGAAGACGCCGAGGTCGACGAGCTGTCACGCAAAGTGCGCCGCCGCATCATCGTGGGAACGGCCATCTTTGCCATCCCCTGCATCGTTATGACCGCAGGCTCCATTGGCTCGGCGCAGGCCAGCGTGCAGGACGGCTACGGTGTCACCGAAACCACGCGCGAGCTTGCCGCGGTGCTGCCGGGCTTTAAGGATTACACCGTCGCCGTCGAGACCTCGGCTACCGAAGGCGACGAGGAGGGCATCGTCGTGCGCAAGATTGTCGCCCATGTGACGACAAGCGAGGCGCTTGGGGCGCACGACCGCCGTGTCGCCCGCAAACTCATCGACCTCAATGTGCCCGAGCTCGATCGCGTTGAGTTCGATGTGAAGTGATGCGGGACGCGAGGCGGGCCCGGCGCGAGCGCGCGCAGCCACGGGGCACAGACGCAGCCAAGCGCAGCGCTACAGCTCGTACTTGTACACGCGGTAGATGTACTTCTCGGCTTCCATCTCGTAGGTGGCGATGGGCAGTCCATAGCGATCGTACTCGGCAAAAGTCTTGGCCATGCCCGATGCCACGAGCATGCTATTCGAATCGCCGACGCGCTGCGCACTGCTCGCATAGCCCGAGAACGGCACGGCGATCTGGTCCACAAGCTCGTAGGTGCGCACGGTCTCGTCCACCGTAAAGATGCGCCCAAACGAATGCGTTCCCTTGCTGTAGTCGGTCGCCACCGCGGCGCCCAGCTGGCCCCAGTCGAACTTGGGATAGCGCTCGGTCGCACCAAAGTTGTTGTCGTATAGCAGCACCTGGTAGCGACCAGTCGCTGCCGTGTCAGAACTCGGCAGATACGTCACGCTGTGCTGGCCTGCATTGAGCGAGAAATCGCCCTGGGCCTGCAATAACTTGTCTTCAAAGCCCGAGCCAGCCCATTGCCACTCCTTTCTATTTCTGGGTCCATCTTCTCACTGCTGGCGGCCGAAAATGATCCGTTTTCCTCCGACCCCGAGGGATCGTTCTTAGTACTTGAAGAAGCCCTCGCCCGAGCTTTCGCCCAGCTTGCCTTCGTCGAGCATTTTCTTGAGAACGGAGGCCATGGCCTTAAAGTTGTAGGGCATCATCATCTTCTTGAGCAGCGGGCTCACTAGGCCCGGCACCTTCTGATACTGCATGACGATGTTGTAGGCCGTCTGGATACCCACCGTGTCGAATACGCGGAACGGGCCCTTGGGAGCGCCGGTGCCACGCGTCCACGCGAGGTCGATGCTCTTGGGATCGCTCACGCCCGAGACGTACAGATCAAGGCCCGAAAGCAGCCACGGTACCAACATGGAGTTGAGCAGATAACCGTTCTTTTCCTTGTTGACGGGCAACGCCAGCATACGGATGTCGTTGGCAAAGTCGACGAGTTCATCGAAGTAGCGCTTGTCGGTCTGGTCCTGTGCCATGACCTCGGTCATGTTGTTCTTCCAGATAGAGTTGGCAAAGTGCAGCGACAGGTACTTCTCGGGGCGGCCAGTGTACTTGGCAAAGGTACTCGGCAGTAACGTGGAGGAGTTGGTCACGACGACGGTCTTTTGCGGAAGGACCGGGGCGAGCTTCTTGTAAAAATCGATTTTTGCCTGGGTGTCCTCGGCCATAGACTCGATGACCAAGTCGGCGTCGGCCACTGCCTTGGCAAGATCGAGCTCCAGCTTGAGTGTGGAGTAGGCGCGCTCAACGGCGGCGAGTGCCGCCTCTTTGTCGAAGGGCTTGCCGCTATCGGCGATACCGGAGCACCACTCGCCCGTGCCGTCCGCCATACCCTCGATTGCCGCGATGTACTCCTCGCGCACATGATCGATCTTGGGCTGGGTGCGACCGATGCTGCCCTCGCTGCGCAGCCAAATCGTTACATCGAAGCCGCAGTAGGCAGCCTGAAAGGCAATCTGGCTTCCCAGCACGCCGCCGCCGGCAACGCAAACGGTCTTGTAGCTCATAGGAACAGTCCTCTCTTACGTAATTCCATAGATGTGTATTTATTCAACCGTAAGAGGGCTGCACACTGGGGGTGGGTTCTATAAACGGACGGTAATTTGCGGCGAACGGCTACATCTGTTCATTATCTCAGGGTTCCGAGGTCGATTTTTTGTGCCACCGAGACGTCGTTTGCGGAAGTATGCGGCAAATTCCGGAACCCTTGAGCACCCCCCGATTTTCCGCCAATAAAACCGCAGGTACAGGGCTTGGACATATTCGGTGTGCTCGGTCTATTCAGATTTTGCCGCATACTTCCGAAATCTGAGTTCGCAAAGGGTGATAGTCGGGGCGTTTACGCAACATATGTCCAAGCAAAAACGGGTGGTAGCCGGTACGGCCACCACCCGTTTGTCTCATATCCAGCCCATAGTAGGCCAGCTACTTCTTAATGCCGCGTCCCAGGCGCTCAGCGACCGACGCCACGGCACTCTCGTCGACCGAGCCGCAGCTCACGCAGCCATCGTGGGCACGCATCTGGCCGGTGACCTCGTCCATCGCGAGCGGCGCCACCTTCTCAAGCTTAAAGCCCTTGCCAGCGCGCATGTTCTCCTTTGCCACGCTGATCATGAGCTTAATACGGTTGAGCTGGTTGACCTCGGACGCGCCAGGGTCGTAGTCCACCGCGACAATGTTGCTCTCGGGGTGCTGACGGCGCAGCTCCTTGATCACAGCCTTACCCACCACGTGGTTGGGCAGGCACGCGAAGGGCTGCGTGCAGATGATGTTGGGCGCGCCGTGGTCGATCAGGTCGAGCATCTCGGCCGTGAGCAGCCAGCCCTCGCCCATGTTGTTGCACACCGAAAGCACCGTGCGGGCCTTGTCGGCCATGGTGCCGATGCGCTCGGGCGCCTCAAAGCGGCGGGACTTCTCGAGCATCTCCTCCACCGGCGTACGCATCCAGTCCACCAGCTTAATGAGCGCCTGCATGCCCGCGCGCGTAGTGGCAGAGCTTCCCAGCTCGTCCTTCTGCAGCTCGGCATTACTCATGGAGTACAGGAAGAAATCGAGCAGGCCCGGCACCACAGCCTCGCAGCCCTCGCGCTCGATCACGTCGACCACGTGGTTGTTGGCCGTAGGGTGGAACTTGACCAAGATCTCACCGACCACGCCCACGCGCGGCTTGGTACCCTCGCCCACGAGCGGCATGGTGTCGAACACGCGGATGGCCTCGCGGCACAGCTTGGTGTAGTTATGCCTGTTGAACTTAGGCGCCAGCTTGCGGGCGCGCGCCATGTACTCCTCGTAGAGCGCGTTGGCGGCACCGGGCGTTGCCTCGTACGGGCGGCAGCGGTAGAGCATCTGCATCATCACGTCGCCAAAGAGCACCGCGTAGACTGCCTGCTTGAGCAGCGCCGGCGTAATCTTAAAGCCGGGGTTGTCCTCGCCGAGCGCCACGGCCGAAAGCGAGATCACCGGGATCTCAGGATGGCCGCTCTCGCGCAGGGCCTTGCGGATGAGCGCGATGTAATTGGTGGCACGGCAGCCGCCGCCGGTCTGGCTGATAACCACGGCCGTCTTGGACAGGTCGTACCGACCGCTCTCGATGGCCTCCATAATCTGGCCGGTCACCAAAATGGACGGATAGCAAATGTCATTGTTCACGTAGCGCAGGCCGGCCTCGACGGCGTCGTGATCGGTCGAGGGCAGCAGCTCCAAGTTGTAGCCAGCACCACGGAACACCTCTTTGACCAGGTCAAAGTGGATCGGCGCCATCTGCGGGCACAGGATGGTGTAGCCCTCGTCGCGCATCTGCTCGGTAAAGGGCACCTTGGGCCACGCGGTCGAAGCACTCTCGCGCTGAGCCTCAAACGTGTACTTGCGGCTCGCGAACGCGGGGGCATCCGTGGAGGGCGCCACCGGCGCGGCGTCACCCTGCTCGTAGGCCTCGCCCGCTGCCGTGGCCTCGGCCAAGCGCTCGGCCTCCTGGTCCTTAAGCGCGGCCATGAGCGAACGGATGCGGATGCGCGCGGCGCCCAGGTTTGACACCTCGTCGATCTTGAGTACGGTGTAGATCTTGCCGCTGGCCTCCAGAATCTCCTGCACCTGGTCGGTGGTCAGGGCGTCCAGGCCGCAGCCGAAAGAGTTGAGCTGGATCAGGTCCAGGTCGTTGCGCATCGTCACAAAACGGGCGACGGCGTACAGGCGGCTGTGGTACATCCACTGGTCGACAACGCGGATGGGGCGCTCGGGCTTCACGAGATGCGCGAGCGAATCCTCGGTAAAGACCGCAAAGCCAAAGCTCGAGATAAGCTCGGGCAGGGCGTGGTTGATCTCGGGGTCGTTATGGTAGGGACGACCGGCGAGCACAATGCCGTGGCCGCCATGGTCCTCGACCCACTTAAGAGCCTCCTCGCCCATGGTCTGGATGTCCTCGTGGAAACGCGCATCGGCCTCAAAGGCGGCGTTGACGGCGGCATCGACCTCGGAGCGCGTGATTTTAGGACCGCGCACGCGACCGCGACCGGCCTCAGCATCGGCCACACGGTCGACGGCGAGCACCTGGTACAGACGGCGCTTGAGCTCGGTCTTGTCGTGATAGGGCACAAA
>CABSNS010000095.1:0-5766 GCA_902479105.1 uncultured Collinsella sp.
AGATGCTCAGGAGTCTCGTGGGCTCGGAGATGTGTATAAGAGACAGCTATTGCATATCGAGCACCATGGCATAGACATCGCGCTTGCGGCGCGAATACTTCTGAGACAGGCGCTTGGCCACCGCAGACGCGGGCTCCCCCTCCTCGAGCGCGGCGCGGATATCCTCGCGCAGGGCCTCGTCGGGATCCGCTGCCGCGGCGCCAACCGGCACGATACCGGCCTCCTCATCCTCGCTCGGCGGCGCGATGACCAGCGCAATCTCGCCCTTTACCTCGCCGCGAGCACGCAGCTCCTCAGCAAGCTGGGCAGCGGGCCCGCGCAAGACTTCCTCGTGCAGCTTGGTGAGCTCGCGGCAGACGGCAACCTCACGCTGGGGAAAAACCTCTGTCACAGCCTCGAGCGTCGCCACGATGCGATGTGGAGACTCGTAGAAGATGAGTGCGCCGGGAACCACGGCAAGGCGCTGCAAACGACGCACGCGGTCGCCGTGCTTTCGGCCCAAAAAGCCCTCGAAGAAAAAATGCTCACAGGGAATGCCGGACGAAACGAGCGCCGTGACGCAAGCGGAGGGCCCGGGAATAACTTCGACGGGCACATCGGCCTCACGTGCCGCCTCGACCAGCGCCTGGCCGGGATCGGACACGCTCGGCATGCCGGCGTCCGAGGCAAAGGCGAGGGTCTCCCCCGCCAGCAGACGGTCGACCAGGCCGGCGGCGCGGCTGGCGATCACATTCTCGTCGCAACGGACAAGCGGTTTGGAAATGCCCAGGTGCATCAGCAGCTTTGACGTCACACGCGTGTCTTCGCAGCAGATGACATCGGCAGCGGCAAAGGCCTCGCCAACGCGCGGGGACAGGTCGCCCAAGTTGCCGATGGGCGTGCCGACCACATAGAGTTTGCCCGTATGGGCGCTGTTTTGCGTCATATCAACCTATTCAATCATGCCACGCTCGAGCGTACCGAGCGCCGCGCGGGCGTCCCATGCTGCAATGCGCTTCTCGGTCTTCCACGTTTGGAAGAACCAACCGGCAGCCGGCGCAAACGAAGCCAGTTGGTTGGCGATAAACACGCGCTCGTAGGCATTGCGGCCCTCGGGCGTAACCGACGAGTTGGCAAAGATCGCCGCGCCCGACCATTCGCCCACCAGCACGGGGAACCCAGTCGAAATCGCTTCTTTGAGCTCGCGCTTGTTACGCGAAATCGCCGTCGTCAGCCCGCGGGGACTCGTGATATCGAGCGCATACTCGTCGCGGTAATGGTACAGGTGAAGGTCCATGTAGACGTTCTTGTACTTAGCGCCGCGCATAAAATGCTTCCACTCGCTGGGATGTCCCGAAGACGAGAAGACGACGATCTTATCCTCGGACATATATAAACGGACGAGCTCGTAGGCATCGCGATAGAAATTGCGCAGGTAGTGGGCCGGAATGCCATCCGTCATAGCAAAGAGACTCTTGCGGACACTCATCTGCGGCGTATCCAGCAGCTCAATGCCCAGCAGGCTCTCGGCCTCGCCGTAACGCTCGGCCAAGCGCTCGAGCACGTCGAGTGCGACATGGCGGCCGTTGGTGGACGAATGCCACTCGGCGACAGCCTCCGGCGTGGCGGGCGAATCGTTGGAATCGCCCTGGCCACCGGGCACAGTTGCCAGATCAAGCAGCACGCGGATGTCGTACTTGGCAGCCCACTCAATTGCACGGTCGATGTAGTCGACAACCGAGATGTAGGACGCATCGGACTCCTGCGAGCCAAAGGCATACCAGGGCACCGGCAGACGCACGGCATTGAGACCGATCTGCGCCATGCGACGGAAATCGTCCTCGCTCACAAACGTCTCGTAATGACGGCGCATGCGCTCGTTATAGGCGGCGGTGCCCATGGCCTCCTGCAGCTCGGCCGCGTTGGATGCACCGGTCGCCGCGTATAGCGACGGGGTCACCCAAGGCTCGGGAATAAACCAGCCAGAGAGATTAACGCCGAGTATCCTCTCCATCACTGCCCCCTTCGGATCGTGCAGGCCGAGCCTGCATCGTATTGCATAGGAAAAGTATCGTTTTGAGTATACCCGCGCGTGCGGACAGACGACCGAGCGGTCTGTAAAGTGGCGCAAAAGCGGGAGGAATGTCTGGGCGGGCCCGAGATGGTGCGCCGAGATGTACATATGCGCCGGAAGTAGGCGGCCGGAAAGCGCATCCCGTTTTTCGCAAAAGACTGGGATGCATTTTCCGTTCGAGGCCTCAACCGGAAAATGCATCCCGTTCTGAGCGCGGGATCTGGGACGCAGTTTCCGCCAAAGGCCGAAAAAGGAAAGCACGTCCCATTCTGACGCCGGATTCCGAGTCGTGCTTTCCCTAGCGGCCTCAAAGCGGAAAACGCATCCCACTCTGAAGCCAAATTCCGGGACGCAATTTCCGCAGAGTCCTCGATAAAAGAAAAGGACCCCTTTGCAGAGGTCCTAGTCAATTCAAGGTGGCGGGGAAGGGAATCGCGTCCGCGCGCTGCGCGGACGGACCGCTGCGGCGCTTACGCGCCTTGCGAGCTGCGCTGGCAAACGCTTACGCGTTTACTCAGCTCCGCGCCCTCACGGGGTTCGATTCCATGTGGGGGCTGCATAAAAGAAAAGGACCCCTTTGCAGAGGTCCTAGTCAATTCAAGGTGGCGGGGAAGGGAATCGAACCCCTGACACGAGGATTTTCAGTCCTCTGCTCTACCAACTGAGCTACCCAGCCATTTCAGGTGTGCCTTGTTTCAAGGCTTGATTAGTATAACCAAGGACGCGTTCCGGTCAACCGAGAATTTTAAAAAAGTTTTTGAGCACAGCCTCGGTTCTATAAATCGGCACGTCAGAGGCATCAGCCGGCAGCAAGAAGTTTTTCACTCAGAGCCGCACGGGCAAACTCACTTGGCGTCATCCCCTCGGCAGCCGCCCGTCGACGAATGGCCTCCTTCATTCCCAGAGGAATCTTGACCGACAGCGTTGCCGTCCCCTCACCTGAGAGCGGGGGCCGTCCACGCACGATCCCACCAACGGTGTGTTCGCCACCCGGAAACTCTCCGCGCTCGTACGACTCGCACCACGCGTCAATCATTTCATCCGTTACAACCTGACCATTAGCGGCCGTATACGTCTTGCCCATCATCGACCCCTCTGCCGAGCTCGCTCGATCTCTTGCCAGAATTTCTTCTGAACCGGAGACAGGGCATGAATAATGAGCCATCCACGAATTAGTTCGACCGCAACAAGTTCCACACTTCGACCATCTGGAAGCCATCCAATGGCAAGCCATCTCGGCGGCTCGTCCTCCGACTCGCGGCGAATGCACTCAGTAACCGCGAACCAGGCACCAAGCACCTGCTTTTCCGTCAGGTGCTTTTTAGCGTTGGGATGGATCTCAACATCCATGCATCTTCTCCTCCATCTTACCCAATTTCGTATGACGAAAGTCCACTGTCGCCAATTCTTAAGCCGGCACGCGTTGGAGAGCAGGAGTCGAAACAATGATTGAAGGACGCTCTAGTACGGCCCAGGCGCCGAGGCAGGAGCACATGCGCCAAGGACGAACGTTTTCGTAGCGCGCGAGGATATTGCCGTCGCGATCGATGAAGGCGATGTCGATGGGATAGGCCATAAAACACGTATGGACCGAAGAGCAGCGTGGAAACGCCATGACGAGCGACAGGCCGTTGGCGGCAACCGGACGCCGTCCCAGCATGCCGCGCAGGCGCACGACAAACGACTCCGCCACCACAAACTCGGCCGGCGTCCAACCCAGCCTGTTGAGTGCCCGCGCGTAAGCGATGTAGGACGAGACCGCGGTCACATGACCACCCCCGGATGCCATGGATCGACCGTCACCGCGCGCTCGTGCGACAACGTTGTCGGCGCCCCCAGCGGAACGCCAGCGATGCTGAGAGAAGTCGGCCACGGCTCATAGTGCATGGTGCAGGTGTAGGTCCTAAACGTACCGGATAGGGAGAGCAGGCCACCATCTGATGCCTTCGCGCCTTGCTCGCTCGACACTTCGATCTGCAAGTCATAGCCTTCCATGGCATTCAGAATTTGAGTCTGAACCGTCGCCGAGGCATCGGCAGAGCTTTCGTCGCCCTCCCCCTCCGACGCCACGGCGTGCGTCAACACGATGTCGGGCACCACGCGGTCGAAGCGCGCGACAGCGCTGGCAAAGACCATGACGTTGTACACGATGAGCGCCAGCACCAGCAAAACGGGCGTAACCACTGCCATCTCAACCGTCGCTTGGGCACGCTCCTCGCGCAGACGCATGCGGATACTCATTACGACCCACCGCCCAGAGCGCCAACCAGCGTCGCGACATCGACGGTAAGTGGGATGGAGCCGCCGCCGGGCAGAGGAATCTCCGCAAGCGTGAACACCGTACCGCTAATGGTGCGTTCGACTTGATATTCCAACACCTCGCAAAGTGCCTTGGGATCGGTCACGCCCAACGGAATACTTCGCAGCTTGTCTTGCGCTTGAGAGAGACCGGCAATGTCAGACCCCGGACTCTTAATGACGTTGGCGGAATCGGTCAGCACCGGCTTTCGCAGGCGCAAGTCGCACGGTTCCAGACCCAACGCCGCCACGGACGCCGAAACGGTATCGCCGAGCCACGATGCGATGGAGCCCAACGCGCCGCTGCCCCCTCCTAGGCCCTTAATCATCTCGTCCATAAGTTCGTCGGCCGAACCTTGGATATCACCGTATCCTACGAGCAGCCGTCCCCAAACATCCATGACGCCATCGAGGACGCCGGCAACGCCGCCCGAGCGTTCCTTCAATGTCGAGAAAAATCGCGAAAGCACGTTGTTTTGTGCCGTCGCCTCATCGGGCGCCAGCACCGCGGCAGAGATAGCACCGCGATCGCCAAGCCTGACTGCCGTGTTAAACGAAGAGTTGAGCTCATCGGGGCTCGAGATGGCACCCGAAGCCGCAAAGGCAACCACGCCGTTGCGACCGGGCGGAGCGATACGCGGACGCTTGCCCGAAAGCGCTTTAATGGCCTGGTCAAACGCATTGCCCGCACGGTCGGCCTCATCCTCGGCCTGACGCTCAAGTTCGAGTTCTTTGTTGCGGCAGTCGACGTAGTCTTCCAGAGCCTCTTTGAACTTGTCAAAGTGGTACTCGAAGCCGTTTTCGATAGAAGTCGAAGGCGCTGCAACGGCACCGAGCGACGAAACGCCAAAATGGCATCTGTTGCATCTGTCCTGCCCGTCATAATCAGCAACCGAGGCTAACCCGTCTGGCGACCCCTTCTTATAGTTGGGGCAACTCGTTCCGTAATGCAGATACGTCTTGTCATCGATGACACTGGTTGGCCACGCCGCATCGGTATAGAGTTCCGTCGCTCGCACCTCGTCAGCGTTGCGCGGCAACAGCGGGATATGGAAAGTGACTGCATCTCCGTCCTCGGTTACATATGCACGATTGACCTCTGTACTCGCATAGGTGTAAAACGCCTTGCGCGCCGCCGACTCCGCCTTCGTCTCGACGCTTGAGCCCTGAGGTGCCTCGTTTGCAAGGCGCAAGCGGTAATAGGCCTTCGCGCGATCGAGCGCCACTTGCGGCTCCCATGTGACACTCGAGGCATAGTGCGGATTCTCAATATCCGAAAGCTTCGCCAAGCTCTTCGCGCGTTCCCACATGCACGAACAGCTTCCGACTGCGCCTCTGTCCGATCCACCGCAGTCGGCAAGCCAGGCGCGTTCCCTGTCTCTTATACACATCTGACGCTGCCGACGAATTAGACG
>CABSNS010000096.1:0-5708 GCA_902479105.1 uncultured Collinsella sp.
GATCTACACCGTCTAATTCGTCGGCAGCGTCAGATGTGTATAAGAGACAGCTCGGTGGCGGACTCGACGACCTCGGCAGCGTTGGCCTCGTCGGCCGCATCGAAGGCAGCCTGAGCCATGGCCTCGCGGGTCTCGTCCAGAATCTCGGCGTCCGTGACGTCGGATACAGAATTACGCATATGTTGTTGTTCCTTATCTGCACGCGTTATGGGCACGGCATGCGGCCGCGCGAGCGTGCTTGGTAGTGCGCTAATACATACAAAAACAGGTGCGCACAGAGAGGACGTTGCTCAGCACGCTGGCGATCGCTTTGGCAGCCATATCACGCGCCGTCCAGACGCAGCGGCCCTAAGCGATGGAGCAGATTCGCCGCCGGTTAGTATACCCGCACTCCGTATGCCCCCACGTAAACCACAGATGACGGGGCGGGTCTGGGCCGATTGTCTCAATCTGTAACAGCTACCGAGCAAAATCGGTCCTAATTGTTACAGAACAAGACAGAGGGGGATTTCCGTTCAGTCCAACCAAAATCTCTCGGTCTTCCTGCAATTTCGAACATGTGGCCTATAATGTTGCTTTGGTTACGCTATATATTGCGCAGCCATTTAATACGTCGCCCACCGGGGGCCATTAATTCCTATCGCCATATTGGCTAGGAAGCAATCAAAGGAGGTATCCGTGGCAGCAGAGACGCCTTGCTCGGTCCTCTATAACGATATTCGCTCGTTCGGCGGTCTTAAACATCTCGAGATCGCCCGAATGCTCATCAATGGAAACTCTTATCTCGGCAGTACCCTGCTCGAGAAATGCTCTTCCAACCGCTCGTATCTCACCCGTTACATCGTCCATCGCAAGCCTGACCAGTGCGCGCCCTCCATCTACAGCGACTTTACCGTCACCGCGCTCAACCTTTCCTCGACAATCTGCAGCAAGCTCGGCGGCGGCGAGTCCGCCTATCGGGCAATCGCCGAGCACTATCGCGGTCCGGCCGCCAACGAAATGATGTCGGCTCTCGCCAGCTACAAACTGGACAGCCGCCTATATGCAAATGCCCTCAATCGCATCGACAACTTTGACGGCAATGCCGTGCGCGAGAAAAGCACGCTTTACCTTATGCTCTTTGTGGCAACGGGGGCGCTCGCCGATCCCGTTCAGGGCGTGGCCACCGTCGAGCGCTTTTGCGACAGCAAGACGGGCGGGCACTTTGGCACCACCGAAACTACCGTCGGACGTGGCTTTATGAGCAGCCTGGAGCAGCCGCGCACCGTCGCCCCCAACCTCGGTCTGCTCAGAACCCATGCCGACAACTGCGCCGACATGCAAATCCATCCCCTCACACGCGATCCGCGCGGCACCGTAATTGGTTCTTTGCCCAAAACCTCGCCCAGCATCACCGATGTGGGCGCCGACGCATCGCGCGAGCATCTTCGCATTTGGCTTGAGGGTGAGCACTGGTACGCCCAGGGCCTTGGATCGACCAACGGCACGGTGCTCGAATCGGGCGCGCGCGACGGCGATATCGTAATCGAGCCGCCGCGCGACCAACGCGAGCCCGGCAAGATCTATCCCCCAGTGGAAATCGAAAACAGCGACAGGCTCCATCTGGGTCTCTACACAACATTTCTCGTCATTGTGGACTAGCACGGACGGCGATCGAAAGACGGTCGCCGTCCGTCTTTCGTCTTCTACCTTCTGCGTCGTAAACGACAATGCTCAGCGGTATACGTGGGCAGTGCGGCTATCATGGTACTTTACCGATATCCGCACTGCTCGCGTATACGTGCGGCAACCCATGCCAGACAAAGGAACGCCATGGATACTACCGATAGCGCCTATGGCGACAAACTCATCTGTCTCGATACGTTCGATACCGCCGTGGCGGTCGACCCCAGCGCCGAGGACGACGCCAAACGTCGGTTTATGACGCTTATTCTCCAGACGGCCCACCGCAACAACGGCAACATCGGGCACGTGCTGCGCGCGACCAACACGAGCGGCGAGGTCTTTGCCGTCAAGCTACTCAAGGACAACGCTATCCTTTCCGGCCAAGCCCCCGGCCGCTCCGCCGAGCAATCGGCAGCGCACCTGGCCAGCACCGCCGCGCTGTTCGAGGAGTACCGTCATCTGTGTACCGTCTCGCACCTGCGCGGATTTCCGCGCGTCTATGGCTACGGATCGTGCGAGGATGACCCTCTCATCCTCATGGAGTGGGTCGAGGGCACCTCGCTCAAGCAGGCGCTGCCCCTGCTTCCGCACGACGCCTCGGGCGGGCTGACCACCCAGATGGTCGCCGCCGTCGGAAACGCCGTGCTTCGTGCGCTCTTGATGACCCAAGGCCTCGTGAATCCGGTCATCCATCGCGACCTGTCGCCTGCCAATATCATGTTCCGCACCACTAGCCGAACGCTCGAGCAGCAGATTGCTGATTGTTCCTTTGACCCCTGCCTCATCGACATGGGCTCCGCGACCATGGCTCTCGGCGACGACACGATCACCCGGCGCGCCGACATCTGGCGTTTTGCCACGCCCGCATACGCCGCGCCCGAGATGCTCACGCAGGATATCGAAGGCATCGCGGCCCTTCGCCGTTCGCCGGCAATCGACGTCTATGCGCTTTCGAGCATTTTGTACCAGCTCTACAGCGGTCGCAAACCGTTTGACTTTGAGTCGACGGACGCCGCTGCAACCGGCTCGTTCTATCTCGTAAAGACCAAGACCAAGCCGGCACCGCTCGAGCCGCGCTGCGAGGGCGATGAGGCGCTCGTCCAGATCATCATGAAGGGTCTCTCAGTCGAGCAGTGTGATCGTCCCACCGAGCAGCAGATGCTCGAGGTGCTCTCGGCATACCTCACCGATGCCGAATCCGAGGGCCGCGAAGGCGCGGGCAGTGATGCCGCAATCGACATCGACTCCAGTACACACCTTAAGGTCGACGTCGCCGGCGAGCGCGCGAGAGAGATCCTGGAGCAGGCCCGGCACGATGCCATGACCCGCCGCCGGTTTATTATCGGTGGCGTCGTTGCAGCCGTTGCGGGGCTCAGCGTCGTTGGGGCGGCGACCCATGGCTTTGGCATCCCCGACTACCTGGACGGCATCCGCGGTTCACTTGACGACTACACCTGGGATCAGCTGCAGGAGATTTCGCTCAAGATTAAGGCCGCCGAGACCCGTAGCGAGGCACGCGAGATTGCCAAGCGCTATCATCTGCTCGATGACAACGGGCATATCCCCTATCCATGCACTAAGCGCGTGAAGCTCACCAATGGGCTGCACGTCGGCGCGCAGCTCGTGGGCATCCGCCACGACGAGCTTCTAGACGGTACGGGCAAGGCCGGGCTGACGTTTATGTTCGACGCGGGTATTGCCGAGCGCGATGCCGCGGCCCAACCGCCGAGCGCCGGCTGGGCAGATTGCGAGCTGCGGGAATGGCTCGATAGCGACGGCCTTAAGCTGCTGCCCAACGAGCTGCGCGCACTCATCAAATCTGTCAAAAAGATCTCGAATAACGTTGGCGCCGCCAGAAGCGCATCGTGCCTGAGCGAGCTGCCCGCAACTCTTTGGCTGCCCGCCATGGTCGAGCTGTGCGGAGTGCAGCCGCCCGAGTCGTTTACCGAGGGCTTTCACTACCTGGCCGACATCTATAACGGCGAAGGCAAGGAGTATCAGCTCTTCCGCGAGCTCAAGGTAAGTCCGTATACCACGAACGAGACGTTGGTTCGCCAGTGGAAGGGCAAGGACACCTGCTGGTGGGAGCGCACGGTGAGCCCCGACTCATCGGAGACCGAAGGCACGCTCTACATAAACCGTGTGGGACACGACGGCGACGCCTTTACGTACGCCACGCCCGCGGAAAAGCCAAACAAGCGAACCTGTGTGATCCCCGGGTTCTGCATCTAGGCGGCGGGCGTCTTGCCGTGATGGGACCCCTTTCCGGCAATTGTCTTGATCTGTAACACTAGCTCGGCAGACACAGGTCTAGATGTTACAGAACGAGATGTTAGTTTTCGGCCGATTTCTATGTCTTGATCTGTAACAGTTAGAGGTCATATTTCCCGCCAGATGTTACAGATTGAGACATTAAGTTTCCTGCCAACTGTTTGTCTTGATCTGTAACAAATACCCGGCAAAACGGGGTCTAGCTGTTACAGAACGAGACATTAGCTTGCCAAGAACTTCGACTCATAAATGTGACTCAAGTGTGTCGACATTTCCTTGCCAATGTTGCGCAACAGGAACCCTTTCGGCGGTTGTAACGTACGAATTGTCATAGGTACCCCTTCAACGATTGGGAGAAGAAATGGCAAAGTACGCACCTAAACACTTGGAAGTCTCAGGCGGCGCCGAGTCTCGCCCCACATTCTCGGGCCATAAGGCAACACGACTCGCCATCACCGCGGCAACCACCATCGCTATGACTGGCTCGTCGCTGCTCGCGCCGTTCTCGGCATTTGCCAACGATGTGAGTGATACCACGGCACAGGACGCGATCATGTCCCCGCTTGCCGTCCGCGCCGGCGAGGCGGCAGGCTCCGCAGTAAAGGCAAACGCCCAGAAGATTGCCGACTTGCAGGCCGCAATCGACGCCGCAAAGGCCGCCGAGGCAGACGCCAAATCCGACTACGACACGGCGGCTGTCCCCTATACCGAAAAGCAGGTGGCACGCGACAACGCCCAGACCGCCTACGACGCCTCCGTCTCCGATAATTCGCAGGCAGAAGCCGCCGCGCGTGCCGAATACGCCCGTCAGCTCGACGAAAGCGTCAAGGCGGCTGACAGCGCCAGCGCCACGCTGAAGGATGCCCGGAGCAAGCTCGATGCTGTCAAGGCCGATGCCGAGAGCAAGGCAAAGGCACTCGACTACGCAAAGCAGTCGGCAGCCGATGCGCAGGCCAAGCTCGAGGCAGCCCAGAAGGCAGCCGCCAACGCAACGCCGGAGGAAATCAAGGTCGCCGAGCAGGCTGCCGCAGATGCGCAGGCCGCTCTGAACCAAGCAAAGGCTGCGAAGGCCGCTGCCGATTCCGCGCTCGCCGATGCCCAACAGGCTCAGAGCGCCGCGCAGAGTGCTTACGACGAGGCGGCAGGCACGCTGGCTTCCGCTCAGCAGGAAAAGACCGCCGCGGATGGTGAGGCGGCTGAGGCACAGGCGGCATACGACAGCGCACAAGCCGATTTGGCGGCCGCAAAGGCAGGCGCTGAGGGCCCGGAGTATGACGCCGCCCAGGCAAAGGTCGATGCTGCTCAGGCCGATCTTGACGCCGCAAAGAGCGCCCAGGCAAACGCTGAGAAGGCTCTAGAAAACGCCCAGCAGGATCAGACTCAGAAGCAAAGTAATCTTGCCGCAGCACAATCGGAGCTTGATGCCGCAAAGCAGAATGCCGAGCAAAAGAAGTCCGAGCTCGATACTGCGAATGCCGCAGTCTCCGCAAAGGACGAGGCCCTCAAGGACGCGAAGGCAGCCCATAGTGCCGAGCTTGCCAAGCTCGATGAGGCGAATAAGGCCGTCGAGAACGCGAAGGCAGCAAAGACGGCCGCAGACGAGGCGGCCGCGCAAGCTCAGAACGAGCTGCAATCAGCCCAAGCCGCGGTTCAGACTGCTCAAGTTGCCGTCGACGCCGCCCAGCAGGCAGCAAACTCTGCCGAGTCCACGCTCAAACGATCGCGTCGAAAATGTTGGTGTAAGGGTGACGCCCTAGCGCCCGTTTAACGAA